>JAHFDY010000115.1 GCA_023248735.1 Myxococcales bacterium | reverse complement strand
GACAAGCGCAGCCAAGGTTGCGGCGATCGCGCACGGTCCTGGGTAGCCTTGCGGTGAGTGCAGTTTCCCTCATGGTATGCTCCGCACGCCCATGCCTATCCGGCCCCCACGCACCGAACCGAGAGGGCGCAAACTCACCGTCACGTTCCTTGATCGCGACGACGTTCCAGAGTTCGATCGACGGTGGTGGGCGGACCTCTCGCCAAGCGAGCGGCTCGAGGCCGTAGCCTCCGCGTCCCTCGACTGGTACCACCTGAGGGGAGGCCAAGGTGTTCCCCGACTTCGTCGCGTTTGTCGCGTTGTTGAACGACCATAAGGTTCGGTATCTCGTGATCGGCGGGTACGCGGTGGGCCTCTACGCGAGGCCGCGCGCGACGAAGGACCTCGATGTTTGGATTGACCGCACCGACACCAACGCGCGCCGGGTCATCTTGGCGCTGCGCGCGTTTTTTGGAAGTGCGGTCTCGTCAGTGACGATACCCAAATTGATGAATCCTCGAACCGTGCTTGTTCTTGGAGTCCCGCCTGTTCGCATCGACATTCTCTCGCAAATGGACGGACCTAAGACCTTCCGCGCCGCGTGGGCCAAACGTGTAACCACACGCTGGGCGGGCGTTGATGCGAACTTCCTCTCGGCCGAGGATCTCATCCTCGCAAAGATCGCGTCGGGCCGACCTCAAGATTTGGTGGACGTCGCTGAGCTCCAAGCTGCACGAATGCGCCGCAAGGGTCGTTGACGGCGTGCGGCGCTCGGGGAGGCAAACGATCCGCGAAAGGCATCAGCCAAGGAATCTGGCGCGTCTCTCCCACAGCTCTCCATGAGCGGCCGACACCTTTGGAGACGCGGCGCCCTGGTTCAGCGCGACAATGAACGTCCGTCGGGCCCCATGAGGAAAGGAGCACGAAAATGGGAGCATGGGGATATCGCAGCTTTGACAACGATTCGGCATTCGATTGGCTCGGCGATCTCGAAAATGAAGATGCGTCAGTTGTCGACGAAACACTCGCACTCGTTGCAAACGAAGCCGCTGACGAATACCTCGATGTTGATGCAGCCTGTGCAGCACTCGCCGCAGCCGAACTGGTCGCTGCTGCACACGGCAAAGGCACCGATAGACTCTGCGACGAAGCGGCAGCTTGGCTTGAAGGGCACCGACCGGAGCTGGACGAATCGACCGTCGTCCTGGCAAGAGCAGCGGTCGAGCGCGTGCTTCTCGCCTCAGAGCTTCGAGACCTTTGGGCTGAATCCGAATCGCATGCGGAGTGGCAGCGCGACGTGAACGAGTTGATCGCGAGGTTGCGTGAGTAGGAAGCGATCGTTCCAAGGAAGCATACGCCGATGCCATCTACGTCGACGCAGCCTCACGATACCCACCTTGCGGCACTTCTGCGCCTCGCAAGATGCGCGGCACATCTCGCAAAAATGCCGCCTGATTGCTGAGCCCTCGCGTTTCTAAAACCCAAAGCGTGCGCTCGGATCCATTGGTGAACGTAAGAACAATAGATCGATCGTCTACGGTTACATTTGAAATCCACTCCCGCTCCGTCGTCTCGAAGCCTCGATTTTCACGAAGAACTCCGAACGCGCCAACACGGGTTCTCATGAGGAGGATCCGCTGGTTTGTAAGAACCGCGAAATCAGCTCGCGCCAACGCGTACCTCCACCCACCACCGGGCTCGCGATCAAAAACATACGCTTGATGTTGAATCACTTCACCCGCGCGCAGTTGCGGCGCGACTTGTCCGGCCACGAAGTAATCAGCTTTCGTCTTAAGAAGCGGCGGACCAAAACTCACCGGGGTCAAAGCGTCGCGCGCTGCACGACGCGTGATCAGAACTCGGTTAACGATCGAAAGGACAATCGTGGCGGCAATAAAAGTCCACAGCAAGTATCCCATCGCGTACTCCTCCCGAGATGCGGTACGTCGGCAGACGAAACGGTAACGGCCCTTCTTGCTGAAGCGTCACAAATTCGCTCGGCATTGAGCGGGAATTAGCTGTTCGCCTACGGTTTGACGATGAGCCCGTGATCGTTAAGACCTACACCGGCAAGGAAAAACGTCGTCTCGTTTGTGACCGAGACAGAACTGTTCTCCCGACGGACCCTTGAGCGCGATGTTCCTCAAAGGGTGTGGCTCACCGGCCTTTTACGGCGCTCGTGCAGGTAAGAACGACCGAAGTCGCCGCCGGAGAGCACGCACGCAGGGTACCCTCCAAAGACAGGACGAGCGTGTTGCCGTTGAACGTGAGGGAGCCCGACGCAACGTCAAGCGTGCCCATCTGCGCCAAAGGCTCCGTCATCGCTTGTGGGCAAGAGATCTGGATCGTCTGACCCGCAATCACCGGGTCAGCCGTGCTGCTCGATGTTGCGGTGAACTTCAACGTCCCTTTCGCGCTAAAGTCGCCAACGTAGACTGCGGTAAGCACCGCGGCGGTTTGCGCAATCGTGAGGGTACCGGACCCACCTCCAACGTAAACGCTGGCGAGCGCACCCACGCTTCCAGAACTGATCACGGCAGAAGTGCATTGGTAGACCCCAGGAAAGTCCGTGACGATCACCCCGGCGTCCGATGCACCGTCACCTGCTGCATGGGTCCCGACGGCGTCGTCAGCGTGGACCCAGTCCGTGGTCGATCGAGCGCCGCACGCCACGCAACAGGCCATGACGACCGCCGAAAAACGAAGCGTCCAACGCCCATTGCGATCCAACGGCTGATGTCCCATCCCCTCTACTCCCTGTGACACGTGATCGAAGTTGCAAATTGCTCAGCCGCAGAACAGCGGTCACCGGTCTCCACATCACCGACGGTACCTACAACGGACAGAAATACTGAACCTGCGTTGTAGGTGAGAGCACCCGAGGTGACCATGAGATGCCCCAGCGTTGGCCTCAAGGATCCAGCGCACCAGAGTTGAACGCCGGCGAGCGACTGTGCCTTCGGACTGAGGGTTGCCGAAGTGTCTGAAGTTCTCGTGAAGTCGAGCGTTGCGTATCCCACGGAAGCTCCTCCGCGGTAACTGAACGCCAACACCGAGCCACGTTGAACGAGTGTGGCGTTCCCGCTTTTGCCGCTCGAAGTCGCTGAAGGTGGCGAGACACGGGAACTGTTGACAAAGCAGTTGTCGTACGCGCCGAAGAAGAAACCAAGCTCACTTGTGCCCGCGTCCATCGCAGAGGCACGCTCTTGGACGTCGGGGTCCGTACGTACGTGGCCTCCACACGCTGTGGCGCAACATGTCGCAACGATGAGCGCTGGAGTCGAGACCGCGAGGTGCGCGTTCATACGATGCCGCGCTAGCACGTCGCGTACCAACACACGGCTGCATCCCACGCGGCCCCTCTGGTGTGTCGACATGTGCCACCCGGATCCCGTGGTCGCGGCTGAGCTCGCGAGCCACCACCTGGACGAGTTCCTGCGACAGCACACATTACTCGCCGCAACTCCAACTGCGAGCCACAAGGTTCCGCGCTTCCCACAGGCGTGGGGGGCCTACCAAAGGGAACTATCATGAAGAAGATCGGAATGTTCGTGGTTGGATTGGCGCTCGCGATGCAAGCTTTCGCCTGCAGCGGCTCACAGCAAGACGTGGCGGAAGATGACGCCGAGGAAGCCCTCGGCGCGACCTACCGCATTTACGAGACCGACAATGGCAAGACGATTGCTGTGGAAGAGGGCAAGACCGTGCGTGTCTATCTCGCCTCGAGTCCATCAACAGGTTTCGACTGGACCATCTCCTCCGTCGATAGATCGATCGGTTGGCCGACGGCGACCTTCATGCCAGCCTCCAATCGCACACGATTCGAGTGGGCCACGGCGAGCGCGATCGGGTCGCTTGTGGGTCTTCACTCGGTCACGTTCAGCTACATGAAGGCGGGCAGCACGAAGGTTCTGAAAACATTCAGCGTCACGTTGGACATCAAGGCCAAGGCGCGACACATTCCGGTGTGTACGAACGCGGGAACACGTTCGGAGAGCTGGGCTTGGGCCGATGGGTCAGGCACGATTGGTTATGCAAATTGCGCGAATGCAAAAGCAGTTTGCAGAGCCGGTTCAAACGGCTCTGGTTACTACAGCTCGACCGACAGCACGCTGATCGTTCAGTACGCATGCGCATGAGTCGCGTGCGCCCATCACGGCACGGCATACCGAGCTTTGAGGTACGCCGTGAGCTGATCGACACTCGTCTGGTCGACGGTGGCGGTCGCGAGTACCACCTCGCAAAGCTGTCCCTTGATCTGAGCACCAATCACGAACTTCCCGGAGGGATTCCCGACGGGGGGATTCGTGACAGAGGCGCTCGCGCCGTCGGCGAATACTTCGAGTTTCGTTGCGCTCTTCCGCATGCCGACGACGTGAGCCTTCTTGTCATCAAAAATCGGCTGTGGAGCCTGCGCGAATTTCCCAGAGCCCGAGGCTATGAAGGACGCCATCAGAGTGGGTGGCGAAACGCTGATGCTCGTATTGGTCGTGCTTGAAGCCTCGGATCGAAAGAGTTCGGACGCGTTCGTCGAAGCGAGCTCCGTCAGAAACACGAGCATGACGGTGAAGTCGCCGGCCATGCTGGCATTAGCCGGAGACGGGACGCTCAACTCTACGGGCGTACCCGTCTGGCTGTAATAGAGGCAATCGCGGTTGTTGACCTTGCCCGAAAGGAGAGGCTGACTATTCGCGTTCTGTTGGGTCGCATCGTTGCCGTTGCCCGACTGATCGGCCCATTTGCTCACCTTACTGTCCGTTCCAGCAGTCACGCCGACGGAACCGTCGAGCCAAAGCGCAAGCCCCGTTAGGTTCTTCGGCGTCCACGGACCAGGCGCGTCGACCTTCGCGTCCACGATGCTTGGCGCGTCGGCCTTCGCGTCGACCGTGCCTGGTGCGTCGACATGCGCGTCGACGACGCTCGGTGCATCAGCGACGGCATCACTCGTTGAGGCATCCGATACGATGACGTCGGCGCCGGCGTCTGCAACCCATGTGGGACCGTGAGACTGCGTTGCGCACGCAGCCAAACAGAACGCGCCGAGAAGAGATGCAGAAGAGTGCCGTTTCTTTCCGTGGCTCCGCATGCCGATCACCGTACCGTTTGGGGGACACGTTGCCCAGCGACGATTCGTGAACGCCGGCGCGACGAGCTCGGTGGCAATCGCGATTTGTTCCATGGAGCATGTCTCAAGGACGCGATCATCAGGTCAATGCCGCGCTGAAAGGCGACGCTCGCAAATCCATGCGCGAACGCCGCAATGATGGGCGGGGTCTCTTGCGTCCAATAGGTCCAACACCCGCGACTCGTCCCCCAGTACTCGAGAAACACACCGAGCACCGTGCCACCCGCAAACAGCGCCAAGTCGTGGCGACGTTTTGTGCTTGTCGCGCCAACGGCGATCATGACCGCGCAAACGAGCCACGTCATCGGGGACGAGAGCGTCGCTCGAGCAAACCAAGTCATCCACCCGGAAAAACACAGAAGCACCGGCACCGTGATCCGTTCCGCTCGCCGCGGCAATGCGAGGAGCGCGATCTGCCCAAGTCGATCGATCGCAAGCGTCGCAACAGGCCATGCCGGTACGATCCAAAACGGCGGCCGCTCATGCGTTTCGTATTTCCATAACTCGGTCGCGGTTCCCCACGCCTCAATCGCGAGGCCGCCGAACAAACCCACCAGCGCACGCGGCACGTCGCGCGTCGCGTCCACGCGAAAGCACAAGATGGCGCTCATCGCGATCCAGATCGACGCAAAAAACCAGTCGCTCGTGGAGAAATCGAAGACATCCTGCCAAACCCAAGTCACAAGTGCGTACAGCACGATGAGCACGGCGAGTGCGCCTAGGCTTCTTCGATTGTAACCTGCACGTATCGTCGCGAGCATCTTTGCGGCCATGCGCTAGTCGATCCCTTGCGGGAAGCGGAACATACGCGTTGGATCATACGCGGCGCGTACCTTCGCGAGGCGCGGATAGTTGTCGCCATAGTAGGCGGCTCTCCAATCGTCGAGGCGCGCGTCGATGTAATTTTGATACGCCCTTCCAGTCGACCAACCACGCATCGCGACCTTCAACCGCTGGATCCAGTCGTCGGCTTCCGCAAGTACGCTCTCTTCCGTGCCGACGGGAAATCCCGCCAGGTACTGCGCGGTAAAATGATCGTTTCGATGCACAAATGCTGTTTCGTGCGACTTGACGTGGTTAATTGCGCCGCCCAGCGCATCGAGCAACACCATGCCTTTCTGCCCCGCGGCCTGTCGTTCCGCAACGTTGCGAAGCATTGTTTCGATGCCGCCTTCGGAAAGAGGACCACCGTAGATGTCCGAGCTCGCAACGAACGCGCTGCGCGTGAGCTTCGCCTCGGGCGTGCGGCCAGGCTTGTGGCATTGGGAAATCGTTAGTCCCTCGCAATCGGCAATTCCCTTGACTATTTCCCGTGGGGCGAATGTCTTCCTCGTTTCCGAGATGGGCTCGCGTTTGATCTGTTCAAGCAACGGACGCAGAATCACGTCAAGATCCTTGCCTATTAGCGCTCCACCCAGCTCAACCTCGGGTAGCTCGTGCGACTTCCCGTCTGCACTCAGCCCAAGCGCCGACCAAACTTCATCAGGCGCATGAGGCCCCCAAACCTGCCAGGCAGCAACGACCCGCGCGGCATCGGCCCATCGGAACGTAAGCCGAAATGTCGTCAACGCTTCAAGTCGATACGTTCGAAACGAGAGCTCCGTCACAACACCAAAATTGCCACCACCGCCACCGCGGAGAGCCCAATAGAGATCCGGATCTCGCTCGTCATCGCACGCGATCACGCGACCATCAGCCGTGACGACGCGCGCCGCGATCAAACGATCACACGTGAGGCCATACTTCCGACCGACGACGCCCATGCCGCCGCCAAGCGTGAGTCCGGCGATGCCAACGCTTGGACACGTCCCACCGGGAATCGAGACACCGTAGCGCGCGAGCTCGTCGTAGACGTCCACGAGCAGTGCACCCGCCCCAACCGTAGCGTTGCCGTCCGCGAAGGCGATGCGACTCATTGGCGCCGTATCGATCACGATCCCAGCACCGAGCGAATAGCCTGCATAACTGTGTCCACCGGAGCGGGCAGCGATCGGGATCGCAAACCGCCTCGCAAACGCGATGACATCTTGAACTTCTCGCTCATCTAGACACCGAACGATGGCGAGGGGCCCTCTGGCGCTATCAAAGCGCGCGTTGTGAATGAGTCTTTCACTTGGAAAGCGCGCATGATCAGGCATGATCAATTCGCCAGAGAGGCCGCGCCCGAGCGCCTGCCAATCTGCGATCGTCGCATGCGAAGAGGCCGACAGAGGCGTGGACTTCGCAAGCGGCGCGTCGAGAGCAGCGCGCTTGCAACCGGCAAGAGCCGTCGCTCCCAGCACCAACGAACGCCGACTCAGGCGTGGCATCAGAAACGCTTCCCCGGAATGACGACGCGGAAGGTCTCAATCGATTTTCGATCTTGCAGAGTTACAAATACCGATCGACCGTCAGCCCCACCGAACACAAGATTGCTCACGTCCTTGCCTTTCAGCGCAATCTCGCGAACGGTTTGGCCTGTGGGTGACAAGACGACGATCGATCCATTGCCGTAGCGGGTGACGTACAGGTTGCCTTCGCGATCGCACTTCAGTCCGTCGAGACCATGCGCCGAAAACTCAGCGAAGAGCCTCTTCCCTGAGAGGCCGGAAGGCACCACGTCGAAAGCCCAAATGCGTCGCTGATGGCTTTCACTCACGTAGAGCGTGCGCTCGTCGGGACTGAGCTCAATGCCATTCGTCGTGCCCATGGCGTCCGCGATCTTCAAGAGGCCGCTGCGATCGAGCCGCCATAGTTGCCCCGAACCATTGCTCCAGTTTGGATCCGAAATATACAAGACATCGTCGCGCGTGATCGCCATGTCGTTCGGTTGATTGAAGGCATCGCTATGCACATAGATGTGCGGCTCGCGACTTGCCGGCTCCACGACGAGAACGTTGTGGCCTCGGTAGTCCGCAAGCAGCATGCGACCGTGGCTGTCGAACCGAATGCTGCTTGATGCGCTTCCGCCAGGCAGCGTGATGAACGTTTCGCAACGACCGTCGCTGTACACGAGACCGATGGTGCCCTCGCGGCCGAAATTGGTCGCGAAGAGTCGACCTCTGCCATCCACTTCGGGCCCCTCGATGCTCGAGGCGAAGAGATTCTCGGCAGTAAGGTCCCGCGACAGGAACGCAGCCTCGGATTGCATCGTTTTCGCGGGTGCGCACGCCGCGAGCGCGAGCCACCAAATCCAACTTCGAATGCAGCGAACGCGACGGCGCAAGGAGCCTCCCACAGAAAAAAAGCGGCGGAATCGAGATCCCGCCGCTTCATCAGAAGTAAGTCACACTGCTAAGGCTTGGGCGCGCCGCCCATTGCCGGGATGGCTGGAATGCTCGCCATCGACACTTTGGTGACACACTGCCCGGCAGCCGTTGCCGACTTTGTGATCGCTTCGGCTTCGCTGCTCTTCGCAGTTGCCATGTCCTTTGAGCTCTCGCCGTACTTCTTCGTCGCCGCGGTTATGCAAGCGACATCTTTGCAAGCGCAAGCGGCCTTCTCGTATTCCTCCGAGGCCTCGAGCGCCTTGCTCTTGCCGCAGCCGGTCGACAAAGCCATCAGCGCGCCAAGAAAAAGTGCTCCACCTGCATTCGTAATCGTTTTCATGGGGTCTCCCTCGAAATTGGCCAGTTTCAGCAATGCGGAGGGTATACGCGTCTGCGACCTGAAGCCAGAAACCCGAACAGACGACAAAGTAACAGCATCCGACGCCCGATGAAGTACCTCGCTGGCTACCCTGAACACGTCCTCATGCAAGTGCGAAAGCTCGTTGAGGATGGTCAACTTTCTGAACTGCTTCTGCGCAAATATCCGAATCTTCACACCATCCGAACCGACAACAGCCTTTACGATTACGTCCAAGACCTCAAAAGCCAGTACCTCCGCAACGCCTCGCCCATCGGCAAGGTTACCTTTGACGGAAAGCTACAAATCGTCGCTCAGGCACTTGGCACGCACACAACCGTGTCACGTGTTCAAGGAACGAAACTGAAGGCGAAGCGCGAGATTCGAATCGCATCGCTTTTCAAGGACGGACCGATCGAGTTCCTGCGGATGATCGCGGTTCATGAGCTCGCCCACCTCAAAGAGCGGGATCACAACAAGGCATTTTACCAGCTGTGTACGCACATCGAGCCGGCCTACCACCAGCTGGAATTCGATCTGCGTCTTTACCTCACTCACCTTGATGCGGCCGGGAAGCCGGTTTGGCCGTCAACTTACTTACCCAACGGTTAGGACTCGCGCAGCACGACAGCGTTTCGCGCCGAGGTCCACTCCGAGCGCGTCGAAGCCAAACGTGTTTGCGACCGCAAGCACGGTTCCGCGGCCGCAGAACGGGTCGACCACCACGCGCGTTGATGTCTCTTCGCGCAAGAACCGACACGCAACGCGGCACGCCTCAACGCCCATCGCCTTGCTCCACGGCATGAGACCCGCGTCCGGAAGAACGTCGGGACCCGGTCGCAGCGGTGACGCTCGATCGCCGCGTGAAGCGCACAACATGTGCGAGTAGCTCGGACGCCCGATCGCCACACTACCCGGAGGTTTGCGGCAGACGATTTTGTGCCACACAAGGGAGGCGCCTGCCTCCTCGATCGCGCGGTTGATAAGGTAACTCTTATCGATCCATTTTCCGCCCAGGCGCACGTCGCTCTGAAAGAAGATCGCAACCCCGTCCGGAGGAACCCACCGGATCACGCGACTCGCCGCATCGATGAACCACGCGCGCCAACCGCCGAGACCAAGCGCGTGGAGCTCGGACAAATCGGGCAGCGACGTGACCACGCTCATTCCACCGTCCGCCGCGTTCGCCTCCATCCAAGCGAGTGCTTCCGCGTGGACGACACGACGACTACCAAGGCTCACCCTGGCATCGACGGATCCGAAACAGACACGAGAAGCGCTAATTCAACGGCTCAAGAGCGCAAGGCCGAAGATGAGAAACCAAACGATGCCGAACACGGCGTAGAGTCCCATACCCGTAAAGACAATGATCTTGACGAGCTTAACCTTCGCGCGGGCTTCCTCATGTCGCCCTTCCTCCGCGAGTGTCTTCGCTTGGAACGCAAAGAAGATCGGTATCGCTGCAAACAAGCCAGGGCATCCGCAGAAGATCGATACGAACGCGAGGATGAGCGCCGTTTGCGTGTTGACGGGCTCTCCGCCGTAGCCCTGCGGTGGACCGCCGAAGCCGCCAGGAGGTCCGCCAAAAGCACCGGGTGGTGGACCATAGCCACCGCTCGACCCTTGCTGACCCCCGTATCCCATGGGCTGGCCAGGCTGACCGAATCCCTGTGCCGGATTGGCGGCAGGCGGCGCGAAGCCTCCGTATCCCGGTTGGTTGGCCTGACCCCCACCGAACGACTCACCGCCAAAAGCTGGAGTGGGTGGCGGTGGTTCCGCCGCGGGACCGAAACCCGGAGGGGCTCCTGGAATCTCGCCGCCAGGAAAAGCGCCGAAATTGAGTTGATCCACGGCGAGCGTCCCGCCAAGCGGATTAACAGGGCTCTGCGCTGGCGCGCCTTGCTGCGATGCGCCCGGTGGGGCTCCCTGTGGTGCAAATGGAGCGAACGGCGCGGGAGCCAACGGTGCGGGCGTTGCGGAAGGCGAGAAGGGTTGCGCAACTGGCTGCGAAGTACTGGGCGATGCGCCAAAAGCCTCTGGCGGCGGCGCCATCCCGACCATCGTGCCCTTGATTCGTGGTGGCATCGGTGGGGCTGCGGGCCCGGCGGGTGGTGAAGCGGCGGGAGGTGCTGCGGGCGCGCCCGGCATATCCGGTAACGGCGGCTGATTCATCATCAGCATCGTTCCCTTGAATTTGGGCGCCGCTGCACCTTTCAGGTTGAAGTTGCACTTCTGACAAGTCGTTGCCGACTCTGAATTTTGCGCACCGCAGTTCGGACAAAACACGCTCGGAGACCTCCATCGCGAAGCAGATGCAGCATTCGACACGCCCGCTCAAAAAAGTTCGGTGTGCGCCGCCAGGATACGCGGGACCGATCAACAAGCTCAACTACTTTGGATCTGGGACGGATCGAAACGTTTCGTCGGAACCAAAGAGTGAAGCAAAGCACCACACCTGAACAGGTACTCCGGAGGCGCTGTCGTGTTCGCTTGACTTGGCGCGGACATCACAAGTACTTTCCGCCCAAGTTTTTGACGGCTCGCGCGCAGTTTGACGCACCGCCAGTTGTAGCGCCCGACTTCGATTGCTTCGATTTGCGATTGGCCACGGCGCTTCGAATGGCTCTCGTTTCGCACTTCGCCGAGCACGCACGAGTAAGGACAGCCGCAAGATGGCATTTGCCCTCAGCCCCGAACGCGAACGCGAGCTTCAAGACATCCTCACGCGCTATCCAACGCGTATGGCGGCGACGATACCGCTGCTCCACCTATGCCAAGACCAGAATGGGTGGGTGAGCGAAGAGATTGTCCAATACGTCGCACATAAGCTCGACGTGCCCCCTGCTCACGTGCAGGGCGTAGTTACATTTTACACGCTCTTTAATCAAAAACCGGTTGGCAAGCATCAGGTGTGGGTCTGCCGAACCCTCCCCTGCGCGTTACGAGGCGCCTACGGCGTCATCGCGCAATGCGAGAAGAAACTGGGCATCCACGTCGGCGCGACCACGAAGGACGGCAAGGTCACCCTGCGCACCGCCGAGTGCCTCGCCAGTTGCGGCACCGCGCCGATGATGCAGGTCGACAAAGAATACCACGAGAATCTCACGCCGGAACGCATCGACGCGATCCTCACCAAACTGCAGGAGTCGTAAAACCGCATGCTGGCCCGCACCGACTACCTCACCAAAGTCTATTCGCTCGGGCACTCGCTCGACGTCTATGAACGCCACGTCCAGGGCTACCAGGCAGCGCGTAAGGTTCTCCTGACGATGACGCGGGAGCAGGTCGTCGAAGAGGCCAAGAAGGCAAACATCCGAGGCCGCGGCGGCGCGGGCTTCCCCATGGGCATCAAGTGGAGCTTCATGCGGCCCCACCCCACCAAGCCCGCTTACTTGGTCATCAACGCCGACGAAGGCGAACCCGGTACGCACAAAGACCGCACGTTGATGGAACTAAACCCTCACTCGATCGTCGAGGGGTGCATCATCGGTTGCTACGCAATTGGTGCCAACGTCGCTTACATTTACGTCCGCGACGAACTGCACCTCTCAAAGGAGCGACTCTGGGGCGCCATCCGAGAGGCGCGCGCGAAGGGCTATCTCGGCAAGACTCCGTTCGGGAAGAACTTCCCCGTCGAGGTCTACGTTCATACCGGCGCAGGCGCGTATATCTGTGGCGAGGAAACGTCTCTCCTCAACTCACTCGAAGGTCGCCGAGGTGAACCCCGGTTGAAGCCGCCATTCCCTGCGCAAGCGGGTGCGTTTGGTTGTCCAACGACCGTCAATAACCTCGAAACGATCGCAACGGTGCCAGCCGCATTCATGCTCGGGTGCGAGAACTACTCGAAGCTCTCCGCTCTCCATCACATCGGCGACGGCGGCGTTCGGCTCTACGGCATCAACGGCCATGTCAAGAAGCCGTGCGTCGTCGAGCTTGCATGCGGACCCACGATCAACGAGCTGATCTACGATATCGGCGGAGGCATCCTCGGTGACAAACCCCTCCTGTGCGTGATCCCCGGCGGGTCGTCAACGCCCCTGCTACGCGCCGACGAAGTCGTCAATGCGCCTGACGAAAAGTCGCCCATGCACGCGTGGCACGGCAAGAACGTCATGGACGTGCCCCTTGGCGTCGACACGATGCGCAACGTCGGCACGATGCTCGGCACATGCTGCGTCACCGTCATGGCCGAAGGCACAGACCCGGTGCTTGCCATGCTCAACCTCATGCAGTTCTACCACCACGAATCTTGTGGTCAGTGTACCCCCTGCCGCGAAGGTTCTGCCTGGCTCGATCGAACCGTCCAGAAACTTTACGATGGCAACGGGACGATCGAAGACATCGATCTTCTCGCTGACATCGCAAACAACATCATGGGCAACACGATCTGCGCCTTCGGTGAAGGTACGGCGATGCCAGCGTTGGGCTTCCTCAAGAAGTTCAAGCGCGAGTTCGAAGAGTACGCAACCGGCGCGCGAACCAAAGCGCAAGCCCGGCTGACTGTTGACTGAGCGTCCACGAGAGCACGAGCAAGCATGAACCCACACATTCCCGCGCAAATTTTTATGTCCGTCGCGGCTGCGTTCGCGGTGTTCGGCGCACTTGGTGCTGCCTTCTCAAAGAACCCGATTCGCGGGGCCATGGGCCTTTTGGTCCTCATTCTCAGCATCGCAGTCATGTTCTTGTCGCTGCACGCGGAGTTCCTCGCGTTCATTCAGCTGATTGTCTACGCAGGCGCGATCGTCGTCCTGTTCCTTTTCGTCATCATGCTCCTTGGCCCGAGCGCCACGTCGCCAGCTGACAAGCGTGGCCTTCTCGTTCGAGCCTTCGGAGGATCGCTCTTCGCGCTCTCTGCCGTTGGCCTCATCTATCTCTGCGCGAACGCGCTTTGGAAGACCCCGATCGAAGTCCCCGCGGCGAGCGAAACGTTTGGCAACGTCAACTCGTTCGGCGAAGAACTCTTCTCAAAAGCCGTCGTGCCGTTCGAATTGTCAAGCGCCTTACTCATGGTCGCCGTCATCGGAGCCATCGCCGTCGCGCGTGGCAGGCAGCCCGAGGACGACGCACAAGGGCGCGCAATCGCCGAATCGAAGGAGAGCTAACCGTGGGCACCGACCTTCCACTTTTTCTCTACGTCGCGCTGAGCGCCATTCTCTTCACCATAGGTGGCGTTGGCTTCATGGTTCGCCGCAACGTTCTGTTCTCGCTCCTCAGCATCGAGGTGCTTTTGAACGCGGTGAATCTCTCGCTCGTCGCGTTCAATCGCCTTCGACCACAGAATCACACGGGCCACGTTCTGACGTTCTTCGTCATCGCCGCCGAAGCCGCCGAAGTTGCGGTTGGGTTGGCGATCGTCATTTCTCTTTACCGCCTCAAGCGAACCGTTCGGGTCGACGAAGCGGACCTGCTTCGTAACTAGACCTCTTAGACACCAGAGAGGCGACAATTGATGGAATCCTTGCTCTCCCACTTTCCCGCTGACAACTTCAGCCTCCTCGGCGTCATCCTGGCGTTCCCTCTTATCGGCGCGTTCGTCAACGGCATCTGGGGCAAACGAATCGGCAAAGAGGGTGTGCGCCTCATGGCACTCGCCGCGATCGGGGTGAGCTTTATCGCCTCGGTCGTTTCGTTCCTCTCGCTCACGGCCCTCGCGCATAGCGGGCACGGAGGAAGCGAGCACGCCGAGCACGTGAAGTTGAAATGGACGCTTTGGTCGTGGATGCACACGTCGCAGAGCGAGACATCCACGATTCCGATCGACGTGACCTTCAGCGTCGACGCGCTCTCCGGCGTGATGATGCTCGTGATCACCGGCGTCGGCTTCCTTATTCATCTGTACGCGACGTCGTACATGGACAAGGACCCCGCCTATTGGCGCTTCTTTTCGTACCTGAATCTGTTCGTGTTTTCGATGTTGACCCTGGTCCTCGGAGACAACCTGCCGGTTCTTTTCGTCGGATGGGAAGGCGTCGGTCTCTGCTCGTATTTGCTCATCGGTTTTTGGTACAAAGAGAACGCCAACGCCAGCGCAGGCAAGAAGGCATTCATCGCCAATCGCATTGGTGACTTCGGCCTCATTTGCGGCATGTTTCTGCTCGCGCATTATTGCGGCGCTCTCGATTGGGACGGTCTCAGCTCCAACGCGTCCAAGCTCGTCAACAAGAACGCTTACGCGGGTAACAAGGACCTCTGGGACATCGGCGTTTGGCCGCTCGCGCACAGTCGCTACGAAGGTGCGTTAGGGTTCTTGCAGCCCGGCACTTCGAAGCTCTTCGAGTACATCGGCCTCGCGAAGGTTGACGCCGCTCACCCGGTTCCGATCACGCTCACCATCCTTCCTGCGACCGCAATCGGCCTCGCTCTTTTGCTGGGCTGTACGGGCAAGAGCGCTCAGATTCCGCTCTACGTGTGGTTGCCCGACGCCATGGCGGGTCCAACGCCTGTTTCCGCGCTCATCCACGCGGCCACAATGGTCACCGCAGGCATCTATCTGTGCTGCCGACTTTGGTTCATCTTCGCGCTCTCTCCGTTCGTGATGGTGGTCATCGCCTTCATTGGCGTCACGACCGCCTTGCTAGCCGCCTCAATTGCGCTTGTGCAGAACGACATCAAAAAAGTCCTCGCCTATTCGACGGTGAGCCAGCTCGGGTTCATGTTCGTCGGTGTCGGCGTCGGCGCGTTTACCGCTGGCTTCTTCCACGTTCTCACCCACGCGTTTTTCAAAGCTTGCTTGTTCCTCGGAGCCGGCAGCGTCATTCACGCAAT
>JAHFDY010000237.1 GCA_023248735.1 Myxococcales bacterium | reverse complement strand
GCTCTCGGAGGCTGTGGACAGTGGCGTCTTGGGACCAGCGCGTAGAATCGCTGGAGAGCCGCTCGAAGCGTTGTTGCTGGCGCTGCTCCCAAGACTTGGACAGGCCACGCCTGTCCACACTGCCCACAGCCCCTACGACGAGCGCTGGCGCGCGTCAGGATGCGGGTGGGCCGAATTCGTGGTGGGCGCGCTTGAGGAGGAAGCTCTTGGGGTCGGCGAGCGTCACGTTGTGGTCTGATGCAGTCGAGGAGAATTCGTCTGGTTGCTCGACCGCGACCTGCCCCCATCGTCGACGATGAACGTCATGGTTGCCGCGCACGTAATGAAGCGCGTGGCGCACTTCGGTTGGCGTGCGTAGCAGGCGACTGTGAAAGCGGTCGCACATGACTCTGCCGTGCCGACCCATCAAGCGGTTGAGGCCGAGAGCCGCTCGGATGGCGAGCCCTTGCATGCCGCGGGAAAGCGACTGGCTGTCGTCCGCCTCGACAACGAGATGTAGGTGGTTGCCTTGAATCGAGAAGTCGCACAGGCGCAACCCAAGCCGATTGCCACCTTCTGACATCGCCTTGCGCAACACAGCAAAGCTGCGTTTGCTGCGCAGGTTCCAGACGTGCGGCAGCACGCGCAGCGTGACGTGCACGGGAGAACGCCGCGTCAGCAGCGGCCGCTTCGCATGCGAAACCATCGCCTTCTTATCTATCGGCTTGCGCCCCGAACGAGCGCGTTTTCCGCCCCATCCGGAGTGCTTTTCGAGCGTCAGTTGCGTCGGTTTTCGGTGCGCCATTCTTGATACGGCACATATAGCTTATCGTCGCTGAAGTCAAGCTGTTATAGAAAAACGTACACAGGGGGTATGGGCTACATAGATCCCTGACACTTTGGTCCATTGAGATCCCTGACACTCGATTCGAGTTGTCTAACGACATCCCTGACAAACTTGGGGATGCCATGGAAAAGGACGAATCAAATGTCAGAGCGATTGAAGTTCATTGTTGAATGGGAGCGACGGTGGAATGCCGCGCAAGGAGGCCGAGTTGACGTCGCGGAGCTGTGCCGCATGTACGGCGTGAGTCGGCAAACCGGCTACGTTTGGATCAAGCGATTTCAAAACGCGGGGCACGACCTGCGATCGATGGAAGAGCGCTCACGTCGTCCGCTGACAAATCCACGTGCAGTAGCGCTCGAAATGCAGGACCTCGTCGTGCAGGCGCGCAAAGCCCATCCGAAGTGGGGACCTCGTCCGCTACGGCGTTGGCTGGCGAATAAGTTCCCTCGTGAGAGCTTCCCGAGTGCGAGTGCCATAGCGCTCATTCTCCGTCGTCGAGGGATGTCTCATCCACACAAGCGACGAAAGCGACCCGTGGCGAGTGCGGTTGTCACATCGCCATTTCCCGAGTGCACGTCGGTGAATCAAACCTGGTGCATGGACTTCAAAGGCTGGTTTCGCATGAACACTGACGAGAAGTGCTACCCGTTTACCTTGCTCGATGCGTTCAGTCGAATGCTTCTGCGCTGTGAGGCATTGCGCGAGCCCGACGGCGATCATGTGCGCTCCATCCTCGACTCGGCGTTCCATGAGTACGGACTCCCACAAACCATCCGCTCCGATGGCGGCCCCCCCTTTTTCTCGAGCCAAAGTCCCGCCAGCTTGTCGGCCGTATCCGTGTGGCTCTTGCGCCTTGGGTTGACCATCGAGTGTATTGCGCCTGGCAAGCCCCAGCAGAACGGACGCCTCGAGCGCTTTCATCGCACCCTCAAACACTGCGTCGCCCCAGCCACCGACTTCCCTGCGCAACAACGCGCCTTCGACGTGTTTCGCGCCGAGTACAATCACGAGCGGCCCCACGCGGCGCTCTCGCTCGAGACGCCTGGCTCTGTCTATCGTGCCTCCCCACGCAAATACCCGCGACCCTTGCTGAGTCCTTACCACAACGACCCCTCGGCCCACGTCGAGACCGTCAACCAACGCGGCATGATCGCTTGGCGTAAACGACGCATCTTTATCGGCGAAGCGTTTGCTTTTGAGCACCTCGCGCTTTGGCCCTCCCAGGGGCATCGCTGGGAGATTTACCTCGGTGCGATTTGCCTCGGCTTCCTCGACGAACAACGCCCAGACCTCGGCTTCGTGCCCGTCCGCCGACCTCGAAAAACTACCTTGCGACTCAACCTCGAGGAAGACCTGCCCTGGCATTACGAAAAACAAATACTCCCTCGTGCCTCTTCCTCCGCTCGCGCTGCGAACGGCTCGGCGGACGCGCACAGCGCTCTTTCTGGGGACAGCTCCGCAGACGGACCTGCCCCCAGAAACGCCCCCGAGCCTCAGACGGTTTGTGCCGATTGATTTGCGAGTGTCAGGGATCTCGTTGGACTGATGTGTCAGGGATCTCGTTGACCCAACAACAAGGGTACGAAGCAGGTACGTAGCTGACACATCCGTCTCGACACGTTCCGTGGATCGTCTCTTCTCTCTTCTTCATCCTCGGCCACGGTCGGCGTTAGGTGCCGGGGGGTTCGCTGTGGGCGGGCGTTGCGGCCGTCCATAGCGAAAGGCGAAGCCGTCCCCGGCGCCGTTTGCAATGCAATCGTCGGGATCGAGCACCGGGTCCATCGTGACCCGCATACGAAACCGAGCACGTGTGCGGATGGCGTGGCAGACGCTTGTCGAGGTCTGCTATATAGGGGAGGTGATTGCGAAGACCGCTGCGGCGGGTGGCTCGACGCTGCATCCGCTGGTATTATCGTTCTCGAGTTCGCTCGGGCTCGATCGAGCGCTGCTTGGCGAGGATCTGGTTGGCAGCCTGGCGCACCTGACGATGTTGGCACGTTGCGGGATCCTGGATCGCGCCTCGGCCGCTGAGCTGCACGGCGGTCTGTGCGCGCTCTACGAGGAAGTACAGTCAAGTACCTTGACCTTGCCCGCCGAAGAAGACGTCCACATGGCGGTCGAGGCGCTGCTCGCCGAACGGCTTGGCGATGTCGCCGGACGATTGCACACAGCGCGTTCGCGCAACGATCAAGTGGCGCTTGACTTGCGGCTGCACGTTCGCGAGCAGACCACCCGCATCGGTCTGCAATTGTGTGCGCTGATCGACGCGTTGGTTGCGCGTGCGTCGGCCGAGCGCGATTTGCTTCTGCCGTCGTATACGCACCGGCAACGCGCGCAGCCAATTAGCGCCGCCTACTTGCTCGCTGCGTACGCTTCGATGCTGGCGCGCGATCTCGAGTTGTTTGACTTTGTCTACGCGGGTGCGGACTGCATGCCGCTGGGGGTTGGCGCGATCGCTGGCACGACTCTGCCCATCGATCGGCGCATCACGCAGGAGCTGCTAGGCTTCGCGGGTGTTACGCGCAACGGTCTCGACACCGTTGGAGATCGCGATTTCGGGCTCGACTACACCTACGCCGCCTCGCGGCTGTTGCTGCACACGAGTCGCATTGCGACGGACTTCGTGGATTTCTCGACCAGCGAATTCGGCTTTCTGGCGCTCGATGACGAGATCGCCTGTGGATCGAGCATGATGCCGCAGAAGAAAAACCCCGACGTGTTCGAGCTGGTGCGGGGAAAAAGCGGGCAAGCGATTGGCAACTTGACCGCTCTGTTGGTGACACTCAAAGGGCTGCCCAGCGGCTACAACCGCGACCAACAAGAAGACCGCGCGCCGATTCTACAAACAGCGCCGTTGTGCCACGGCGTGCTGGAGATCCTCCAACTGGCGCTGGGCAAGGTTCATTTTCGTCGCGAGCGTTGCCTCGCAGCGCTCGAGCGCGACTACACGCAGGCGACCGATCTGGCCGAGGCGCTGGTACAAAAAGGCACTGTGTTTCGTGTCGCCTATCAAGCCGTCGGCGCGCTGGTACGACGTGCGCAGGAGCTCGGGCTCGGCTTGGCACAGATCGATCTAGAGGTTGCACAGGCCGTCGATCCGTTGTTCACCGCCGAAGTGCTCGAGAGGGCCGTGCTGACACGCGCGCTGTCCTACAAACACAGCGAAGGTTCGACCGGCCCGGAAGCCGTCGATGCGCAGCTCCGCGATCTTGCGGCGACAACTCAGAAGGCCAAAGAGCGCTACCAAGCCCGCCCCCGCCTCGCCGATCTTTTTGCAGCCCTACAAAAATCGCTATCGTGACCCTTGGCTTGTTACGCAGATCGGCCAATGACGCGGCCCAGTTGGCGCCGGGTCGTACCGAGATTGAGCAGGGCGCGAAGAATGAGCTCGATCGACACCGATGAATCGCCAGCCTCCATCTTGGCGATTCGGGACTGACTCGATCTCAGACGGCGGGCCAACTCGACCTGAGAAAGGCCGCTTCGCTGTCTTAGATCGCGGAGGCTTGCGGCCAGGTCGAGG
>JAHFDY010000114.1 GCA_023248735.1 Myxococcales bacterium | reverse complement strand
GGCTGGTCGACTTGCAGTCGCCGCCAACGTACTTGACGTAAACGTATAGCGTCTTCGTGTCGTCGTGCGCGGGCCGTTGGTCGAGCCAGGTGGTCGAAACCGAGTCAGTACCGGTCAGGTTTGTGCTCTGGTTCATCAAGGTGTTGCAACCGTCGTACACGTAGAGATCGTAGTTCGAACCGACGGGTGAGCCGAGCGCGAACTGAGCGCTGAGGTCTTGCGCGGTAAACCAACTTGAGTCGTCTTCGGTGACGTCGATTTTGTACCAGGCCGAAAGGTAACCTGTCTTGGTCACAATATCGGCACCTTTGTCGCCGCTGACGGTACCGATCGAGGTTGCCGATGAGCACGAGTTGGTCGCGTTGCAAGTCACGCCACCATCGCCTGCGTCGCCGCCGTCCTTCGCGCCGCCGTCACCACCGTCAAGCGGCTTGCCGGTGTCCGGTCCAGCGTCGGCCTTCGCATCTCCGGTCCCGCTATCTGGAGTGACAGGAATTGCCGCGTCCGCTTTCGCGTCCACGTTGCCGTCCTTCGAAGCCGTTGCGTCGCTCGGCGTATAGTTGATCACGCCGGCATCATCGTCGGTAAAGCCACCGTCCGCCGCGCACGCAGCCGCACCCAACACACCCGCGGCCACCACCGCGCCAATGACAAACCTGTTCCCCATCGCGGGAGTATAGGCAAAGAAGCGCGACAGGCTCCCTCTATTGACGTCTCGGAACAATGAGGCGCGATTTGCACGGCTGAGCTGCACGCCCAATCATGAGGGCACGGCGCATGGTGCGTTGCGTCAGCGCGCGCACCGAAAGCCCATCTCCGGTGCCACGTGGCCCTTATTAGCCTGGCTCGAAAACCCATCCGCGACAGTGCTTCCATGATGAATGGTCATCGATCGCCAATTGAGCCCGTTGACCTTTCCGTAAGGGTGGGATTCCGCCACCCGCGCCCATTCGCTCACATTGCCGCTGAGGTCGAAGACGCCCCAACGATTCACGTCCTTTGGAAACTGTCCAACCGCACAAGTCCCAAGCGGCCTAACGACCTCCTGATCCCACGACTCTTGTTTTCGACCAGACCAGCACAGTTGATCCTTTGGCGGCGCGTTGCCCCAAGGATTCTTGCGTGCTTCATCGCCACCGCGCACAGCCCAAGCCCATTCTTCGATTGTTGGAAGGCGCTTGTCTCTCCACGCGCAATACGCCTTCGCCTGTTCGTAGTTGACGCAATTAATAGGGTGTTGCTCCTGACCATAGGCGCCATACGTCGCGGTCACATCGCAAGTGAGCCCTTCGGCGGAGCACTTTCCGGCAGACGTGCACGCAGCGTACGCACCGGCGGTTACCTCATGCGTGTCGAGGCAGTACGGTTTGGTCACGACGTGGGTCCCCGAGTCAGAGGGTACGGTGAAGGGTAGGCCACCCGGAATCCAAGCCATGCCTGGCGCGCAGCTTCCGCCAGGTGCACGGGCGGCGGACGGCACTCGCCCCGGTGGGGAATCTTCGGCGACCGGTTCGGACGGTGCAACTCGTACACATTGTTTACCATCCCACTGCGTCGGCGGAGGACACGAGGGCTCGGATTTCGTCGGTGTGCCGATCGGAACGAGCTCTACGCGAATGAGCGCACCGCATCCATACGGTGGCGCGGCATCTGCCGCGGTCGCGCGCGCACACACGCCGTCGTTGCCGTCCTCGACAAGAACCTCGCGTCGCGAAGCTGTCGATCCTCCAGCGCCCACACCAAAGGCGCCGACGTCACCACCCCCTTGCTCACCGGATCCCGCAAAGAACCGAAAGCTCCCCGCAGACAGGCCGGTAATGACATGCGTCGCGCTCGCGCAGTCTCCCTCAAAATCGGAGCTACCCAGTTCAACGTTGGTCGCGTCAAAGCGTCCGACAATAGTCGATTGCACACTCAACGCCCCCGCCGAGAGCAACTTCGCTTCGAAGGAAGCCGCGCCGAACGGGATGTTCGCGTACAGCTCATCGCGGTCGCGCATGACGATCTGATCGTGCTTCGGCGTAATCGCGCGATAGGTGTACGTCCCGCGAACACGGCATTGTCGCAAAACGCTAATCTTGCAGCCCGCGTAGTGCACGGCAACCGTGTGCTTCGATGCGAGTAACTCGAGTTCGCCACGACTCGCATTCGACCAATCCACAATGAGCGGCGCGCTGTGGTCGCGCGACATCGAACATTGCGCGGCGTCGAGGATGGCCGGCCTCGCGACGCGGAACGAACCGCCACAAGACATCACCGCAAGCGAAGCAAAAAAGAAGACAACGGAACGACTCGTATTCAGTTTCATTTTCCCGGTTGGTTTTCGTGTGATAGGCGCTCGTGATGCTGAGCTCTCCATAGGCTTAGACGCCAGCCGTGCAAAATGATTCTTGGTTGCAAGCCACTCGCCCAACACGCCAACCCGATTGGCGCTTCAAGTCAAAACATGGGGATCGCGAACGTCACGGCTCTCTTGTTCCTTGCGTTGGTAGGAGGCTGCGCGAGGACCGTGCGGCCGGTCGAACACTTGCCAAGCGCGACGCCGAAAGCGAGCGACGCGCCGATTGCAGCAACGACGCTGATGGCGCACGTGGCGGCGCTTACCTCGCTAGAGATGCGCGGACGCGCCGCTGGCAGTGAGGGTGAGCGTCTTGCGCGCGAATACGTAACGTCGAAGTTGCGCATGATCGACGCGTCTCCCTTCGGACAGTGGGCGCATCCATTTCCGATACGGAGCGGAGGCGAGAGCGCGAACGTCGTCGGGATCATTCGTGGCCGCGAGGACCGCATCATCGTTTTGGGCGCCCATCTTGACCACCTCGGCGAGCGCAACGGTGAGCTTTTCCTGGGAGCAGAAGACAACGCCTCCGGCGTGGCTGTCGTGCTCGAAGTGGCTCGCGTCCTTGCGGAGCGACGGAGCGAACTCAAGCGATCCGTCGTTGTCGCATTTTTCGGCGGTGAAGAAATCGGCCTACTGGGAAGCAAAGCGTTCGTTGCACACCCGCCGATCCCAAGAGAGCGGATCGACACGATGGTGAACGTCGACATGATCGGTCGCCCACTCGTCGACCAATCAGCCCTGGCGCTACCCAAGGCTGCGCTCGGCATTCGTGACGCTTGGACCGTCGGACTCGTGGGAACCAAGGATCGACCCGAGTTACGCGCCCTCGTCGACGCGGCATGCGCTGCAGAAAAAGTCGAAGCCGTAGCGGGGGAAGACCTGCCCGAAACCATCGCTTCCGTCGTCGAACACTTCACCAAAAACCGAGGTGACAACGCATCGTTCGAAGCCGCAGGCATCCCCGCGGTCTTCTTCAGCTCAGGCGAGAGCGACGACTACCACCAACCCACCGACACGCTGGAGAAGCTATCGGGCGCCATCATGACCCGTCGAGCCCGCGCGATCGTCCGCGTCATGCTTGCGCTGTCACAGCGCTAACCCACCCGCTCTCTCGCCCCATCCGATTAGTCAACCAACATGACGACCTTCCCAAACACGCCGCGGCTCTCGAGCAACGCGTGGCCTTCGCCCATGCGCTCCCAGGGAAGTACGGCTCCGACCACCGGCGCGAGCAGCCCGCGCGACACCCATTCGACGAGCGAAAAGAGGGTCGATCGCGGTCCCATCGTGGATCCCTTGATCGCGATCTGGCGAAAGAACACTTGGCGCAAATCGATCTGCGTCGCGTGTCCGGCGGTCGCGCCGCACGTCACGATTTGGCCTCCCCACGCACACGCCGCGATCGATTTGCCGAACACTTCGCCGCCGACGTGATCGATGATCACGTCAGCACCCCGTTTGTCTGTAATGCCGCGCACTTCGCGGACGAAGTCTTGCGTCGCGTAGTTGATCACGTGATCCGCTCCGAGCGCGCGTGCGCGTTCTGCTTTCTCGTCGCTACCCGTGGTGGCAATCACGCGGGCGCCACACATTTTTGCCATCTGAATCGCAGCAGATGAAACGCCACTCCCCGCGGCGTGAACGAGCACCCATTGGCCATGCGTCACGTTGGCCTTCAATTTCACCATCTGCCACGCGGTGAGAAAGACGAGTGGAATTGCAGCGGCCTCTTCGAACGACAGGCGCTCCGACAGGGCGACGAGGTTAGCGTCAGGAATGTTGACGAAGCGTGCATAGCCGCCCTGTGTATTTTCACCGAGGATGCGGTAGCTCCGGCACAGGTTGTCATCGCCAGCCGCGCACGCGGCGCAAACGCCGCAAGAGAGGCCGGGCGCGATGAGCACTCTGTCTCCCACCTTGAAGCTGCCGCGCGCTTCGCTTCCGAGCGCGTCGATTTCGCCGGCGAGGTCAGCGCCGAGGCGATGGGGATAGTCGAGCTTCAGATGTGGCATCCCCTTGCGCACCCACAAATCGAGGTGATTCAGACCGATCGCACGCACGCGAACGCGAACCTCGTGAGCGGCGAGAGCGCCAATGTCGACAGAGGCGCGCTCGAGAACGTCTGGACCGCCGTGTTTTCTGAGGACTATCGCGTCAGTTCGCATGGGTCCGATATTGTACGCCTTTGCGCGACCCGTGCATTCTCGAATGAAAACTCGTAACCGAGCGCTACTTCACTCAAACTGCGTCCATGCGGTCTTTCATCCCTGCCCTTCTCGTCGCGTGCGTCGCCGGTCGCGTTGTGATCGGCTGCAGTACTCCATCGACGCAATCGTCCCCTGACGGAGCGGTTGACGGCAGCGTGCCGACAGACGCACCCGTCACCAACGGCGACGCAGCAAGCGACGCCCCGAAAGTCGATCTCGACGCGCCCGTTCCGCACCCCGGCGACGATGCGGGCGTTGGCTACGTGCGCCTCGCACACGTCAATCAAGGGCTGGGGCCCGTCGACTTTTGTATCGGTGAAGGTGACTTCAAGAACGCGACGCCTCTGCTAGCCGCATTCGCGTCGACCGGCCTCGCCACAACGCAAGCATCCCGATACGTCGCCGCTTCGACGCGCGCGACCGCGCTACGACTCGTAACGCCCGGCGCTACGAATTGCGCGACGGGCATCGGGGCGGACGCCAATCTCAAAGTAAACGATTCGAGTTACACAACGGTCGTTGCCTTCGGCGCGAACACCATGGACCTCGCACTCAGCGTGATGGCCGATCTTGCGCCATCTGCGGCCTTTCAGGACGGTGCGACGGATCCCCTCGTGCGCGTCGTGCATGCGGCGGTCGGCGTGGGCACGCTCAACTTTGGCACCGGCGGAATCTTGGACGGCAACTTCAGCGCCGACTACCCATCGCTCACGTTCGGAAAAACGGCGCAACCACCGAAGACAGACAGCCTCGGATATCGTCGCGTCGGTTACTGGACCGTCATGAGCGCAAGTGCCCCAGCCGCAACAAGCGACACCGCCCGTTGGGCCGCGATTGAGTGGGGCGAGCCAGCCACCGGCACTCTGTTCCTCATCAACGACACCCAACTCGACGCGCAGGCGCAGAAGGTGCGCGCGCTCTTCTGCAAACGCGATTCGCAGGCGCCGCAAACCGGCGTGGCGAACCCGAGCTGCGTCTTCCTCGTCCGCGATCCGTAAAGCGCCTTACGCGAGGTGTTCACGATTCACGACGCCGAAAGCCGGCGCGACCGCGTACGACAGGGCGAGTACCATCACCAGAAGCGCACGGTAGACGGCGTGCACGTCGTCGACGTCGACTTCACAATTGCCCTCTTCCTCGGCGCGCGCCGCAACGTCGAGCGCTGCGTCGAGATGCTCGTGGATGAAGGCCATGATGCGCGGTTGCGCAACGAGAACCACGTCTTCAAACTCGATCGGTTCATGTCCGCGGTCGGCGCGAAGCTCTTCTTCGAGCACGAGCGCGTCGCCCACAGCACGAAATGATTCCTCGTTCACCTCCCCTAGGCGCGCTCCAAACACGCGTTCGAAGGAGAGCCAAATGGACGCCGATAGAAAGTAACCCAACGCGAGGGCGGTCTCATCGAGCGGCTTTGAAAGGAGTGCAAACATCGCGTCGGCGAGCACCGGCTGGGTGCGCTCGAACCTTCGAAACACCTCGTCGACTCGGTAGCGACCCTCCTCGTCCTCAGCGCCGAGCTCACGCTCAACGCGATCGAGAACGTCGCTTTCGATCACCGCAAACTGCGGCACGGGTCGAATCGCCACGCCCTGAATCCACACGCTAGGAAGTGTATCAGCCACTCCGCTCCGTGTCGCTTTTCGGCTCGGAGCGCAACGCGCGCACGAGGTAGGTAAAGGCAAGCAGCTGTACCATGGCTCCCCACAGAAGCGCGCGCCCCAGTCCACACTCGACGAGCTTCACAAGGAAGGTGCCGCGCGCAAACTGCTGCTGTGTTCCCACAAGGCCAAGCCTCCTACCGAACGCGCCACAGACGAGCAGAAGAACCACCACGAGCGCAACAAGCAGTGCCGCAAGGAGATCGACGCGGCGTGCAGACAGGCCCGCAGCACCCACCCAAAACCCGACCACGAACGAAGACGAAACGAGCGTTGCGAGAACCGCGCAGAGCACCTGCGGCAACGTGCTCGCGGAAAACACATACGAAACGTACCAATCCGGGTAACGAATCGCGACGTACCACGAGGGAACAACGACAAAGAGTCCGAGGCACGTCAAAACGAGAGACCGCATCGGGTGAACCCATCGTCTGAGCTCAGCGGCACGCGCTTCTCCGAACGCCAATGCGAGGACGAGCCCGAGCGCACCAAGAAGCGGAAAAGCGAAGGGGATGGGCAGCATCGAAGAGCTGCACTAGCGTACCTCTTCGATGGATGAAGCAAAGCTTTTGGCGCTGCTCGAAAGCGTAAGGACTGGCGCAACATCGTTAGAAGAGGCTATTTCGTCACTCCGTTCGTTACCTTTTGCCGACCTCGGGTACGCAACCGTCGATCACCATCGCGCACTTCGCCAAGGCGTCCCGGAGGTTCTTTTCGGACAGGGAAAAACCGCGGAGCAGATCATCGGTATCGCCGAAGAGCTTGCAAAAAGCGGCGGCAACGTCTTGATCACGCGCCTCGACGAGGCCAAAGCAGAGGCGCTGACCGCAAAGCACCCTAGTTTTTGTTACAATAAGCTCGCGCGCACGGCGGTCCTCGTGCAACAACCCGTCAAGTTGCTTTCCGAAAGTAAAGTAGCGGTCATCAGCGCAGGTACGGGTGACCTTCCGGTCGCCGAAGAGTGCGTCGAGACCCTCGCCATCCTGGGTGGAAAGACGGTTCGTGTGTACGACGTCGGCGTCGCCGGCATTCACCGCCTTCTCGCCAAGCGCGACATCCTTGACGGCGCATCCGTTGCTATCGTCATCGCCGGAATGGAGGGCGCCTTGCCGAGCGCGGTCGGCGGCCTCGTGAGCGTACCTGTCATTGCTGTGCCCACGTCCGTTGGCTATGGGGCCGCCCTCGCTGGTTTCGCAGCGCTCGCGTCCATGCTGACAAGCTGCGCTTCCGGCATCACCGTTTGCAACATCGACAATGGATTCGGCGCCGCATTCGCAGCCGCTCGCATCATTCGCAACCGCGATAGGTACTAATTATGGCCCACGGCGCAGGACGCGATCACGATCATCCTCATCATGACCACGGCCATGATCATCACGACCACCACAACGAGGTCGGTGAGAGCGATCGTCCTCCGTTGGCGCATCAAAGTGGTGCCGGAAAAATCCTGTTTTTCGATGCACCGAGCGGCCTCTCGGGCGACATGATCGTCGGCGGCCTAATCGATCTTGGCGTACCCGTTACG
Organism: Myxococcales bacterium; assembly: GCA_023248735.1. Lineage (GTDB taxonomy): Bacteria > Myxococcota_A > Polyangia > Polyangiales > Polyangiaceae > JAHFDX01. Next base: position 7,808 of record JAHFDY010000114.1, on the reverse strand, counting down.
GTGATCGAAAGTGCGCTGAGTGCGATCGATTTGGACGGCTACCACGTGCACCTGGGCAAGCGCGAGCAGAGTGGCATCTTTGCCTCCAAGTTCGATGTCCATGTTGATCAGGGCCAACCACAACGCAGTTTCGCGACGATTCACGCCATGCTCGAAGGGTCTCGCCTCGACGACGCAACGCGTGCCGTCGCATTGCGGATTTTCTTGCACCTCGCGCGCGCTGAAGCAAAAGTGCATCATACACCTGTCAATGAAGTTCACTTTCACGAGGTAGGCGGCGTTGATTCAATCGTAGACATCGTCTGCGCTGCGGCGGGGCTCACCCACATCGGCGCAGAACTGTGGGTCTCACCGCTGCCGATGGGGCGCGGCTTTGCCACAGCTGCGCACGGCGTTCTGCCGCTTCCAGCGCCGGCAACGATCGAATGTCTGAGGGGCATCGAAACATACGATGGCGGGTTACCATTCGAATTCGTCACGCCCACGGGCGCTGCCATCGTTGGTGCCACCGCACGTGGTTCCAAGGGCTGGCCGACATTCTCGCCAACGACCGTCGGGTGGAGCGCAGGAAGCGCAACGATCGAGGGTCGGCCCAACCTGCTTCGCGTGATCTTGGGCGATGTGGCAAGTGCGCCGACGACCAGCGATCAAGTCGTCATCGAAACGAATCTCGACGACGCAACGGGCGAGCTGATAGCGCACGCGATCGATCGGCTATTTGCAGCGGGAGCACTGGACGCGTGGGCAACACCAATCACCATGAAAAAGGGAAGACCCGCCATCACCGTAAGCGCCATTGCACCTTCAGCACGCGCCGACGCAGTCGCGGCGACCCTCCTCGGCGAAACCACGTCGCTCGGCGTGCGACGCTACGAGGTGGATCGAATGGAGCGGCCGAGGCGCGTGGTCGAATTGGTAACCAAGTTCGGCACGATTCCGGTCAAAGTGAGCGAAGGCCCATTTGGTCCTCCTCAAGTGAAGCCCGAATTCGACGCCTGTGCGAGAGCCGCCGCGGCGCACGGAGTACCGGTTCGCGAGGTGATCACCGCCACCCTCGAAGCCTTTAGGGATTCGTAACAGTTATAGCTACGTTATCGAAGCGAATCGCCGCCTCGCTCTTGCCAGCTGGCACGTTCACGCCGACAAAGAGCGTCAGGCCCTTGCGAAACACCGCGGCAAGAGTGATCAGGTTCGTATCGGTGGCGAAGGAGAGTGTCATCTCGCCGACTTTCTTATCGTCGACTGCAATTTCCGTTTTTCCCGCTGCGAACTTTGGAGTGAACGCGGGGGGCGTCATCTTCCACGTGACTCTGTGCCAATCCGATTCGATCGCTTCCATGCCCTTCAGTTCGACGGCGTCACCGGCCACGGCTCCATTTACGGTCATCCGTAGCTCGTAGACGTTGCTCGCGTTCTTTACGAGATCAAGTCGAAAGTCGTCCAAATTCTGCGAAGCGAGCGACGCAAAGCGCATCGTGCTTGTCGCAACCACATTCTTCTCGACCTTGATCGTCATGTCCGCCACGAGGGCGCTGGCAGATGGGGATAGACTGTAGCCAAGCACCGCGTGGAGAGAGGAACCCGCCGTGGCTAACAGCGCGTGTGGCGCGCTCACGCTAGTCGAGTCGAACGCGATGCTTGCGCCTGCCGAGACGCTTTGGGTGGTCCATAGGCCTTGGCCGTCCGTGCGGTCATCGAAGTCATCGCAGAGCGCCGTGGAGCTAACAACCTGAGCGTTGCAGAATCGCGTGAGCGCGACTTCGGCGTGAGCATCCGCCGCGCTCGAAGAATCCGAGCCCGCGTCCGCGGCCGTTGCAGCACCAGACGAGAACGCCGGGCCACATGCGACAAATCCAGCCGCCACAACAACGATCTTACTCGTGCGTAATGACCACATCGTCCACATGAAAGTCCCATCCTCCGGCTGCGGTATAACCGCCCACGTCAATGCGTATCGTCGCAGGCCCAAGGGTACGCGGCGTATCTGTCAAGTCGAACGTCTTTATCGAACTATCAAAGCGGAGCGACGCCGACGGAACCGAACCAGGCGCCACGGGTCGCGTAACTGCGATTTCGAAGATGTAGACGGAGTCCGTCCAGCTTTGCATCGCGCTGCTTTCTGAGGGCGCAAATGGACTGGCGCCAGATCGCAGCGCCGACACGACTCGGGTGGTGCCGTCGGCTGACATGTCGAATTTGAAATACGCGTGTGCGAGCGAGACCTTTGCGCTCGCGACGCGCATGATGAACGGTGCGAAGTTCACGGGAATGGTCGAAGTGCCCTGAAAATGGGTGCTGACCTTGCCGTGTAGCCGCCAAGTTTGCCCACGCTCGAAATTGGCCTCGAACCGCAAATAGTGGGCTCCTTCGGAACCCGATTCGACCCGCTGAACCCTCAATGAGCCCGGCTTTGATGCGCTCACGTTCGAGTCAATGGAAAGCGCAACTTTCGAGGAATCCCCCTCGGCGACCTCATCTGGCCATCGACCTCGAACGTCCTGGGGACTTTGGCGATCATCGAAACTATCACAAAGATCGGGCACCGGTGATTGCCTCGATTGCTCGTCGCAGTAGCTGCTGGCGGCACCGTCGACCGTCGAACCTTCTGCCGGAGCGCCGTCCTGCGTCGATGACGCGGCATCCGTCGCATCGGCACCGGCGGAGAAAGCGGTCCCGCAGCCGCCGGACACACCCGCCACGCCCGCAAGCATGGCGAAAAACGCCACGGCCAACGCACGGTTCCCGCGCGAATGAGCACGCATCCGCTCAGGCTAACAGACGCTCGCCGCATGGGCCACGAACGTCACTACAACTTTTGTGGAAGACTCCGATATGCTGCGAGCGCAGTGCACACTCATCCGTGCACCGAAGGAAAGCCATGACTGCCTGTCCTGCCTGCGGAGCTCAAAACAAGGCAACCGACAAATTTTGTAACGCATGTGGAACGCCCCTTCAGCGTCCAGGCGCGCCTGCGCCGCTGGCCGCCCCAGCGCCCTATGGTCAGGGCGGTGGTCAAGGCGGTGGCCCACCGGGAGGTCAGGGCTTCGGCGCGCAGGGCCCACACAACCCGGCGCCATATGGTCAACCAAGTGGACCACCCCAGCCGTTCGGCAGTGCCCCGCCCCCCATTGACCAAATGCAATTTGCGCAGCCCGCGTTTCCAGGCGCGCCGCAGCCCGGCTACGGGCAACCGCCTCCGCAGGGCTATCCACCCGCCCAGTATCCACCACCGCAGGCCCCTCAACAGGGTTACCCGCGCTACGACCCGAACGCACAGCAGGGTTACGCACAGCCGCCCGCACCGTTTGCACAGCCAAGCCCCCAACAGAGCTACGCGCAGCCACCCGGCTACGGAACGCCGGCTGCGCCGCCCGTCGATCCCTACGCGCCACACCAAGCCTACCAGCAGCATCCTTCGCAGCCGGTCGCTGCGCCGAATGCTCCGTACCAGCCACCGCCGGCACCGCAACCCCCCGCCCAAGGGCAACCGGTCGTCGAAACTGCGCGCGAAGCTCCACCGGCCAACGCACTGCGCGGCTTCCTCGTAACGTTCCAGTCAAATTCCGCGGGCGATTTCTGGGCGCTGCGCGGGGGTCGCTACACGCTTGGTCGCGCGAACTCTGGCGAGAACATTGAGATTCCGCTGCCGGATCCAACGATCTCGTCGCGCCACGCCGCCATCACGGTCGACATCCTAGCGGGAACTGTAAGCGTCGAAGACACGAATTCGACCAACGGCACCTACGTCAATGAAGAGCACATCGGTCCCGGCGGACGCCGCGAAGTGCGCGATGGCGATCGCATTCGCTTTGGTGGGTTCACCACCATGGTCAAACTCTTGGGTCGCTTCTAAACGATCAACATTTGATCTGTATTGTCTCTTTGGGGAACTAGAGCATGAATCGAACATCCTTCACGTCGTGTGCAGCGGCAATCGCACTTACTCTCGCTGCATCACCAGCCGGCGCCCAACCGCGTGGCAGGCTCGTGCGCGTCGATCCTTGGGCGGGCATCGAAAGCGGAAAGCCGATTCTCACGACGGTGATCGAACTCGTACAAATGAAGACGCTCTCGGACGTCCTCATGCCGTGCAAAGATCTAAAAGGCACCTCACAGTTGTCTTGTTGGAGCGAGCAGCTCGAAAAGCCGAAAGCCCAATGGGCGCCGTTCGGCTTCCCGGACGGTGGAGCGAAGCTCGCCGTCGACGTTGCGGGCAAGGACCAGCTCGCTAGCTTTCAGAGCAAAGAAACATGGATCAATGCCAAGAGCCAGTCGCGCATCGGCACTGCCTGGCTCGTTGCGCTCGACGCGTCATCAAGCATGGGCGCGCGCTACCTCGATGCGCGCGAAATCGCGCACGACTTCATCGAGGGCATGCGACCGAACGACATCATCAACCTCGTTATCTTCGATGACCGCCAGACCATTGGCGATTCCAAATGGAAAACGTACAAGGACCGGGGCTCTGTCGTTGACACCTTGAAAGGCCAGCCAAGCGCCGCCGCATCACACGGGCAAGGACGCGCACTTTTCGATCAGATCAAGAAGGTTGCCAACGACGGCTTTGGCACGATGGGTAACAACATCCCAGCGGACCAGATTCCGATGCACCAAGCGATGGTGGTGCTCTCAAACGGTTCCGGGAAAAACGACGTTGCGACGAGCGGCCCAGCGGCCGAGGCCTTCAAGGAGGTATTTCGTCAAGGACGTTTCCCACAGGAGAACACGGCGCTCCCGAGGCAGCCAACCCCGATTATCTCCGTTTGGTTGCCAAACCCGACGGGCGAGATCCTCAAGGACCTCTACTCAAACAACGACCAACAATTCATGCAATCGCTCGTCGACCGCGAGACTGGCGGCTTCTACGACGTCGTTTTGCAGGGACAAGGTTCCGCAAAGGGCCCGACGATCGTGCAACGCGTCCGAGAGCGATTCGACGCGATGTACGTGGTGAAGTGGATGGTCGCGTGCCTCAATCCGTCGCTTGAGCAGTCGTTCACACTCGCCTTCGATACGAGGCCGCCCGTCGTGCCCGACGCAACGTTCAAGAGAGTTCCGCTTCCGGTCGACCCAACGAAGTGGCCGCTCGCGGTTGATCTCGACAAGACCACGAAGGAAGCAGCTGGGACGCCACTCTACCCTGGCGGCACTTTCCGCGTTTACGGTCAATTTTGCTGGGGATCGGACAAGGGCCGCGCGAAAGCCTACTTCGTTCCTGCGGGGACCAAGCCCGATCCGAAGCGGCAAAATAGCCGCGATCCGAAGGTCGTCGAGCAGACCATTCAGCAGCTCAAAGCGCAGAACATGATCGGCAACGCCATCGAGACGAGCAACGCGTACGCCGAGTTTCAGATCCCTGACGACGAGCGCGTCCTCGAGGGCACGGGTGCGAACATGGTGGCGCGCGTGGTGCTCGGCGACGAGGAAGCTCATCGTGCGAGTGCAGTCGACGAGAAAGGCGTGCTCACGCTCAAGGCATCGACGAAGCCGCCTAACTGGTTGATCATCGGTGCGATCAGCGGTGGCGTCCTCATGATCATCTTGCTGATCGTCGCCGTGAGCCGCGGAGGCAAAAAACGTGGCGGAGGGCCTCCACCCGGGGGTCCGTATGGCGGCGGATATCCACCAGGCCCCCCCGGCGGTTATCCACCCGGCGGCGGGTACAGCGGCGGGGGCGCACCTCCCGGCTACGGTGGGCCACCGGGCTATGGAGGTGGACCTCCCGGCTACGGCATGGCGGGTGAAGTGGCTGCAACGCCTTACGGCGTAGCGCCCGTCCCCGGTCCGCAACCACACCCTCAGGCACCGCCGGCCCACAATGCCGCCGCCTACGGAGCACCCCCGATTCCAAATCCGGTGCAGGCGCAATATGGATCACCTCCTGTTGCCTATGCACCTCCTCCGCCACAACCCGCACCCTTTGGAGCGGCGCCCATGCCAATGGCGCCGCCGCAGCAGGTCGCCGCGATGCCGGGCGGCATCGTGGAAGTCAATTGCCCACACTGCGGGATGAGGACGATGGCAACGGGCGGCCAATCGTCGATCTGCTTTTCTTGTGGTAGGGCCTTCTCCGCGGAGTCTGCGAAAGGAGGCGGGCCGGCAACGGCTCAGGCCTTTTGCACTGACCGGCGAGGTGCGCGACAGCCAACTGCAGCCACCGCCCAGTCCCTACGGGGCACCGCCCACTTACCGCGCCGCATCCCTGCGCGGCACGACCGGCCAATTCTCAATCCGTGAAGGAACGGAAGTACGCGCTGGACGGGACCCATCGCGCTGCCCGGTCCACCTCGCCGATCCGCGCGTGAGCGGAACACACGCCACCCTCAAGTTTGAAGGCCAAGCGCTGTGGGTTCGCGATGAAGGATCCAACAACGGAACCCACGTCGCCGGCAGTCGCATCCCAGCCGGGCAATGGGTGGAAGTTCCAGTACAGAGCGTCCTACGGTTCGGTCCTCTAGAGTTCAACGTTGAGTTTGAATTGTAACCTCGCATGTTACCTGCAATCGAATTCGCAGAAAAAACGGATCCGGGTCGCGATCCCGACAAGCAAGTCAACGAGGACGCGTCGGCCTATCGCGAGACCGCGATAGGGCACCTTTCGGTCGTATGCGATGGCATGGGCGGTCATCAAGGTGGACGCGAGGCCTCGCACGCAGCCATCGCGACCATCATCGAACTTGTGTCGCGAGCCGTTCCCGGTGACGACGCAGCAGCAACGCTTGGCGATGCCATCCGAGAAGCAAATCGGCGCGTGTACGCGCTAACGCCTCCCGAAATGCAGCGCGCGCGCGCTGGCTCGACTGTGGTTGCCGTCCTTCTTCACTCGGAAGGCACAGAGATCGCTCACGTCGGTGACAGCCGCGTCTATCTCCTGCACGAAGCGCAAATTTTCCAAGTCACGAAAGACCATTCGGCGGTGCAGCAACTTGTCGATCGCGGCGTGATTACCCCCGCGCAAGCCATCGGACATCCGAACGCGAATCAGATCACGAGAGCGTTGGGAATGTTCCCAGAGGTGGACGTGGAGGTCCGTCAAGAACCTGTACGACATCTTGTCGGAGACGCATTCGTTCTCTGCTCCGACGGGCTGAGCGATCTCGTGGAGCCAAGTGAAATACTCGACGTGGTGGGCACCGTCTCCGCCGAACAAGCGACAGGCAAGTTGATTGACCTTGCGAATGCGCGAGGCGGGCATGACAACATCACGGTTCAGATCCTGCGTGCAAAGGAAAGCGCGGACGTCCAGCAGAGCATGCTGCCGAAGACCGTCACCGGTACGACGGTGCCCGAGACCGACCGTTCGTCGGACATGAAGACCGAAATCGGTGCGCCACTTCCCGAGCCGTCAGGCACCACGATGCCGGCACCGCAACTCGCTCAGCCGGTCCCGATTCCTCCCGCTCCCTCCACCCTATCCATCGCGGCACCGCGCGGCGTCAGCGTGGGCATGCGGCGCGAGCTCGTGGCGGCGATCGCGATTGCTCTGGTCGCGCTCTTGGTGCTAGCGTCGGTCGTGCTCGCGCTTTTACAAATGCAGCAACGCCAGCGTGCTCTCCGGCCGTCGATCGACAACAGCCCGCCTCCAGCGGCGTCGTCAAATTAGATTGTGAGACGAGGATGAAGGATCGCTTGTGGGGACTCGTCACGGGACTGCTCGTGGGCGCCGGCATCTTCGGACACGCGCTGCGGTTGGTGATCCTAGGGGTGGACAAGTTCACGCCGCGCCATGCTGTTGCCGGTTTCGCGATCGTGCTCTACGGCGTGGCCTCCGCGCTTGCGTTTTTTCGGCGGAGGAGCGGCCTTTGGAT
>JAHFDY010000113.1 GCA_023248735.1 Myxococcales bacterium | reverse complement strand
GAGGGCTGCCCTTCGCGCGTCCTTCGCCTCGTCTTGCGTTCGAGCCGCGTCCGGCGTTCGGCTGCCCGGGCGGGCGACTCGGAAGTTCCCAACATGGCCATCTGGAGTGCCGCATCGGGCGAGCGCACGAAGTGCTCGTAGAGCTTGGCGAGCTCGAGCCGTGATTCTGGATCGTCAACTTGTATGACAAATGCCTCAAAGTCGGCCAGCGCTTCGTGGCGATTGCCTCGGGCCTTCTCGGCGAGCGCACGTTCCTTGACCGCGTCGATGCTACCAAGGGCGGTCGCCGCATGATTGGCAACTGTGTGCGCTTGGTCGTGCGAGCCAGCGCGTCGAAGGGTGCGCGCCACGCCCGCGAGATCAGCGCCGTCCAGCTGCGCAAGCGGCGCGCCGTAGAGTCCGACGAGCGCGACCATTGCGAGCATATCGAGCTCGTTGTGCGCAAGCACTTCAGCGATGCCTTCCGGCTTTCGCGTCTTGAGGTACTTCGTGTAGATCGCAGGAATGGCCGCACCGCCGACATCGTTCTCACGTTCGAAGCCGAGGAGTTCACGCTCCAGCGTCGAAAGCGAACACTCGATATTGCGAATGCGATGAATGCGCCTCGCAATGTGCACAAGATCGATGTGTGGAACCTCGATCGTGAGCTGGATTTTCTCCATGATCGCGCGCGCGCGCAAAAGCGGGACATCGAACGACTTGCCATTGAACGTAACGAGCGCCGACGCGCGCGAGAGTCGCTCAAGGACGCGCTGCAAGATGGGTCGCTCTTCGCCAAAATTCGTAAGCAACAGTTGCTCGACAACGAGCTCTTCTTCTTCCCAAAACGAAAGTCCGATCAGAAAGGGTACGGTGCCCGCGCCGTGGCTGAGGCCGGTCGTCTCGGTATCAAGGTAAAGAAAGTTGACAGCATCGGCATGCGCCACCTTTGGGTCGAGCGCAAGAAGCGCCAACATGTGTGCCGACGCTCCCTTCGCGCGATCGAGGGGCTGCGACCCAAGGGTGCTGCCTCGCCTGAAGCGGACTTGCTTGATGAATAGCGGACCACAGTGAGTGTCGGTCCGCGCAAATCCGTCTGGTGGGACGGCTTCCTTGGTCTTTGCCTTGCCAAGGGAACGTTCGAGGCGTTTTCGTAACCTTTGCAGTTGCGAATCTTGCGCGATGGGCGCGTCCGTGGCTGGCGAGGAGGCTTCGTTCGAGCTTGCCGCCGCGCCTGCCGCAACACGGGTTGTCTCGTGCAGCCGCGCAAGCTTCGACCGGATTGACACCCGTCAGCCTTCTTCTTCTTCGATTTCCCAACGATGGAGAGCTGACAGACCTATTGCGACCGCACACTCGGCGCAGACAGGTTCAGTCTCGTATTCAGGAGTCTCCCCGCGATGGCGAAAGAAGAACGATTTGCCGACGAGCGACTCTTCATCCTGTTCGACGCCCTCGCCGCAAACATCGCAAAGGACGGCCGCCACGTCGTCAGCATGGACTTCGACTTGCGGCAATTCGCGGTAGATCAATTCGCGATGGGACGCGATGGCGCTCACAGTCCACACCTATAGCAAGGGCTCGCCGTGATCACTAGAGGCTCCGATTCGATTGCAGCGGAGGTGTCGCACCCCCTCACCTTCATGCGGTGCGCACTATCTCGTGACGGCAAACGCAACACCGATCGCGGCGACGATGATCAGCGCAATGAACGTCAGCAGTAGGCCCGCAGGGCGCCCCTGAGGAATGTCTATGGGTTCGTCGAGACTCGAGTTCACCGGTGCGCGCATGGGCGGCAGATCGATACCCTCGCCATTGGGTGAGCTCGCGGGCGCGCCGAAAAACGCATGAAGCGGCTCGGTCGATTCTGGGCTGGGATCGGGCAGCGGGTATTTTTGATAGCGGAGAACTTCGGTCTCGTCGCCGAAAGCGTCGAGCGTCTCCCCGTCGAAGCGTGCGACGACCACGGTGATGTTGTCGTGGCCGCCATTGTGGTTGGCGCGCTCGGTGAGTGCCTTGCAAGCCTCGATGGGCTTTGCGGCGCTCAGCATGAGTTCTCGAATGTCGTCGCCGCGCACCATCCCCGATAGGCCGTCTGAGCACAGCAAGAGGACGTCGCCCTTGCACAGTTTGACGTACGTGAGGTCGACCTGGACCGTGTCCGCCGTGCCAAGCGCCTGCATGATGATGTTGTTGTGCTCGAACGTTTCCGCTTCCTCTTCGGTGAGCTGTCCGGCTTCGATCAGTTGATTGACCAATGACTGATCGCGGGTGACTTGAACGAGTTTGCCTTCGCGCAAAATGTAACCGCGCGAGTCTCCGACCTGCGCGAGGAAGAGGTGATCGTCAACCAACGCGGCCGCGGTGACGGTCGTTCCCATCCCACGCCGGTTGCGGTCAGCTTTTGCCTCCTGAAATATCCGCATCCCTGCGGATTCGACGGCGAGAACAAGCCTTCGTGCGACGTCGTTGCGCGTGAGGGGCCGGCTTTCGTCGAGACCAGAGCACATTTTTTCGAAGATAACGTCGACGCCGAGTTGGCTCGCGATCTCACCGGCGGCGGCGCCGCCCATCCCATCGCAAACGACGAGTAGTAAACCGTGTTGACCAACGCGAACGAGTCGGTTCGTTTCTAATAGACTACGCGTTCGGCGCGTGAGATCGGCGACGAGGAAGTTGTCTTCATTGTGCTCGCGGATGCGCCCAACGTCCGTGCGCGCGAAGAGGTCGAGCTTGATCGCTTGCAGGCTCGTGCTGCTCGGAGGCGAGCTCTCGCTGATCGGCGCTTGGCTGCTTGGAGCCAGGCTGCCGCTCGGGGGCGACTCGATCACCGTCATTCTCGGACCTTCATGCTTGCCGAGGGTGCCTTGGAGCGGTCGAATCGAAAGAGCTGCTGTCCGATGCGAAACTGCGCGCCGTCATTGAGTGCAGCCTCGCCGTGGATGCGAAGGAAGCTGCCGTTTGAAGAACGAAGATCGACCAATTCGAACGAACGGCGCTCGCGGTGAACGCGGATGAGCACGTGTCTTCGAGAGAGGAAGGGATCATCGGTAAAGAGGATATCGCCGGTCTCGCGGCCAAGGACGGTTTCGGGTTTGCGAAGGTAATACACGTCCCTGGCAATTCCTTCGACAGTCATGACGCTCAATCGCCCATATCGTGGGCCAAGGGGGGTACCGAAGATGAGCGTACCGCGCTGCGAGGCCGAGCCGAAGCCTTCTTCGGCCTCTTTCACAGCCTCGAACTTTATTACCTGTTGTCCGATCAAAAACAAGTCTTGGTCGACCAAGGGCATACCCACACCCTCGCGGACGCTTTCACCCGCGGAAAGAGGATTCAGGCGGAGGTAGACACCGTTAACGCTGCCGAGGTCAACGATGAACATCAGCGCGCCCCGCATGGTGAGGCGTGCATGCCGAGCACACAGGTAAACGTCGTCCTCAATACGAATGTCACCCTCGCTGCGCCCGAGGTCGGTGTTCTGCGTCATCGGAAATGCGGCCGTCTCAGCGCCATCACGACCGATGAGCACCAAGCGGCCGACAATCTGCGCGGCTCCCGCTTCTGTTGGCGAATGCGCCCTGTCGGCTGCGCCCTGGTCTGCCGGCGGCGCGGCGTGCGCACGGAATGCATCAGCCATCACGGATCGGGCGGCTTCGGATACGGCGCGAGGTTCGGTTGTGGTGATCTCGCTATGAGGCGACGGCTCGTCTCGTGGCAGTTCAGGCCCGAGATCGGTTGACATTTCTTCACGAAGCGTTTCTGGAAGCCGTGCCCCGCAAAAGCGACAAAAATTCGCGGCACTGTCGGCAATGCTCCGGCACTGCAAACACACGCGCACCGTCGCGCGCGATTCGGTGGGCGGCGGGCGCTCGCTCCTGTTGACAAGCGGAATCGGGGGCGCAGGAATTTCGGAGGCGTCAGATGAAGGTGCCCCTTCTGCACCCGGTCTTGCGCCCACGTTTCGGGAACTTGGCGCATAGTCAGGGTCGAGAGGCGTGCCGCAAACCGAGCAAAAGCGGAGATGCGGTTGATTGATCGAGAAACAATTGAGGCACTCAATCGGTGCTTGAGTGATGAACGTGGCATTGAGGTCGGGCTTTGCGACGTCGGATTTTTTCGCAGGCAGCTCAAACGCCGGCGCGACTGGACGCACAACGTGCCTGATCAATTGCACGGTTGCGGTCGGCGCGGTCGCAATTTTCGAGGCAAGGCGGTGCCCACATTCTTGGCAGAATACGAGGTGCTGCGGGTTCTCTCGGCCACACGATGAGCAGACCAACGCGCCCTTGATGGGACATCATGGACACCCGCGGCGTCAAGCTTACTGCGGTATTTCTTGGCTTGGAAATATGCTTGCGACTGATCGATTTACGTTTCAGAGCCGCTCGGTCGCCTCGAGCCGCAGCTCGAGGCTGAAGAACTGCGGGAAGCCAGGCGAAAACGACTCGCCTGCGTGACCCGGGTCGGCGAGGCGCTGCAAGTACATGCCTTGCCACGAGAACCCGAGCCCAACGATGGAGTTGCCGACGTGCGCCTCCGCCGCGGTTCCCAACGTGAGCGAAGGGCCCCACGTTTGAATCGACCATTCGTTGCCGTAGCCCACAAAGCCGAAAGCCGAAAACGGCACGAGAAACCAGCTCTTGCCTAGCGGATACTGGTAGCGACTTTCGATCCGAACCTGCTGGAGGATTCCGATTCGATAGAGAAGACTCGCGTCGTGCTTTGAGAAATCGTAGCCGCCACCGACAAACCACCGCTGCCGGAATGCGTGGCCGAAGCGCGCTGCGATCCCGCCTCCGGAGCCTAGGATGCAGGTCGTGCTGCTCCGACAAAACGGGCTCCCCACGGCGAACTTACCCGCGATGGCGACACCAAACTGAAAGATGTTTGCCTCGTATGCGGGTGGGAGAGGTGCGGGCTTGGACGGCGCATCCTCGCCGAACGCAACGCTTGCTGGGAGCATTGCAAATGTGAAAGGTAAGAGGCGACGCACCGAAGTGAGAGTAACGCACCTCGCACTTCGGGGGCGAGTTCAAAATGTAACTTCGTATGATTTCAATCGTATGCCAAACCGTCGTAACACCTGGCGATTGCGAGCCTCATTTTCATCTGTCACAATCCCCGTGCGTCGATACCTTGACATCGGAAACGTCCTTCGCGTATTCGCCGATTGATAGGTGGCGCGCACACACTTTGCGCCGCATGGAGACATCGATGGAGATTCACCTCGACAAGCGCGCTATTCGTCAGATTCGGCTGTCCGCCCAGGACGCAGTCGAAGAAGGGGATACTGAGACCCTGCGCGAAGACATCCTCGAGGCGTTCACGGAAGAACAGGTCGAGGAAATCGAGCGCCGGCTCGACAGCGGAGACTTCTTCGAGTTCTTGACCGATCTGCTCGACGAATGGGGCGGCGACGACGTTGAAGAGCTCGTCGAACTGCTCGATACGCAGCTTGGTGATGTCGGCGTTGACATTAAGTTCGAGAAGCGCCCTGCGGGTGACGATGACCCTGCTGCGGAAGAGGACCTGGAAGACGATGACGATGACGACGATTTCGATGATGATGACGAAGACGATGACGACGAAGAGCTCGACGAACTGAAGGAAGACGACGAAGACGATTGACGCGCGCCGTTAACCTCTGCGGCCGATGGCCGACCTGTTCGGCCGCGAAACGTACCGGCTTTGACTATCGAAAAAGCGCCACGGCAAATCGGCCATTTCGCCCGCGGAGCCGACGCCAATGCGCGCTGGTGTTCCGATTGCCTTCGGCTTACGTGGAAAGACTCGCAACCGCAACGCACCCGATCCTAAGATACCCTGGCTTTTGCAGACCAGGGTCGATGAGGGTTCTATGTTCGAAGAATTTGGTATCAACGCCGGTTACGTAGAAGAACTTCACGGGCAATATTTGCAGAGCCCGCAATCGATCGACGAGCAGTGGCGATCGTTCTTCGAAGGGAAGACGCCCGCACCAGGCGCGGCGCAGAACGGTCCGGGCGCGCATGGAGAAGTGCCGCGGATCGCGCCGGCGAACGGAGCGAACGGAACGTACGCCAGTGGTCAGCGGACGCCGCAAGAGGTGCAGCCTGCTGCGGTTCTTCAGGGACGCGTGGTCGAAATGATCAACGCCTATCGCGTACGTGGTCACCTGTTTGCGAATATCGATCCGCTTGGTCAACCGCCACAGGCGCCGCCTGAACTCGATTTGGTCAATTTTGGCCTGAGCGAAGAGGACCTCAATCGCGTATTTGGCACCGCGGGCATTGCCGGCCTGAAGCCGACGGCGACACTGCGCCAAATCATTGGGCACCTTCAGGAAACCTACTGCGGCTCGATCGGCGTCGAGTTCACGCAAATCGAAGATCCGAACATGCGCGAATGGCTCCAAGAAAAAATGGAGAGCACGCGCAATCGACTGACGCTTGAGCGAAGCGAGTGCATCCGCATCTTGACCAAGCTCACCGACGCCGAAATCTTCGAGCAGTACATTCACAAGAACTTCTTTGGCTCGAAGCGATTCTCGGCAGAAGGCGCCGAGAGCATGATCCCGATGCTCGACCTCCTCATCGAAGCCGCGGGCGCGCACGGTGTTGAGGAAATTGTGTTGGGTATGGCGCATCGTGGTCGCCTTAACGTGCTCGTCAACACGATGGGTAAGAACCCACGCGACCTCTTCGCGGCATTTGAAGACAAGCGTCCGGAGCGCTTCTTAGGAACCGGCGACGTGAAGTATCACCTCGGGTATTCGAACGACGTCACCACTTCGTCCGGCAACAAGGTTCATCTCACCCTAGCGTTTAATCCGAGCCATCTCGAGTTCGTCAACCCGGTTGTCGAAGGGCGCGTCCGCGCAAAACAAGACCGTCGGCGGACACAAAACGTAATGCCGCTGCTGATACACGGTGATGCAGCATTTATCGGACAAGGCATTGTTCCTGAGACACTGAATCTGGCCCAGCTCTCCGGGTACAACACAGGTGGCACCGTGCACCTTGTGGTCAACAATCAGATTGGGTTTACGACCCTGCCCGGTGACTCACGGTCAACGCGGTATTGCACAGACATCACCCGCATGCTTCGCGTTCCGGTTTTTCATGTGAACGGTGAAGACCCCGAAGCCGTGATTCAAGTCACACGTCTTGCCGCTGAGTTTCGTCAGCGTTTCCGACAAGACGTCGTGATCGACATGTATTGTTATAGGCGCTACGGACACAACGAGGTCGACGAGCCACGTCTCACGCAACCGGTGATGTACGCGATCATCGACAAGAAGCCGACGGTCAGGGAAGTTTACGTTCGGCACCTTGCAAGCCGCGGAATGGTCACGGAAGAGCAAGCCGACGAGATCGCCGCCGCTAGGCGAGCTGTGCTTGATCAAGCACGCGAAGAAGCGAAGACCGGCGACTACCACAAGATGCCGGAAGCCATGGGAGGCTTGTGGGCACCGTATCGCGGCGGTCAGGACGCGCTCGTTCCTGAAGTCGAAACGGGTGTGCACGAAAGTGTCCTTCTCGCGTTACTTAAGAAGATGGCCACCATGCCGCATGACTTCAAGGCGAACCCGAAGGCGCTGAAGACGCACGAGACGCGTTACGATCGCGCCAAGAGCGGGGAGACGCTCGACTGGGGAACGGCAGAAACGCTGGCCTATGCGACGCTGGTCACAGAGGGGCATCGCGTCCGCCTCACGGGACAAGACACTGGCCGAGGAACGTTCACGCACCGGCACGCCGTTCTGCATGAAATGGAGACCGGTCGCCTTCACAAGCCGCTCACCCAGTTGTCGCCCGATCAGGCGCTCTTCGAAGTCATTGATAGTCCGCTCTCAGAGGCGGGCGCACTCGGGTTCGAGTACGGCTACAGCCTGGACCGTCCAGACGGGCTCGTTCTCTGGGAAGCACAGTTCGGCGACTTTGCGAACAGTGCGCAGGTCATCGTTGATCAGTTCCTCGTCTCGGCCGAAGACAAGTGGTCACGTCTCAGCGGCCTCGTGCTTTTGCTGCCTCATGGATACGAAGGTCAAGGCCCTGAACATTCGAGCGCGCGCATCGAGCGTTTCCTGCAGCTCGCTGCCGAAGACAACATCCAAGTTTGCAACGTCACGACGTCGGCGCAGATCTTCCATCTGCTTCGTCGGCAGGTGCTTAGGCCGCTGCGCAAGCCGCTCATCATCTTCACGCCGAAGAGCACGCTGCGCACGAATACGTCGCCGCTTAGCGACTACACAAAAGGCACCTTCCAACGCGTCCTCGCCGACAACGTCGTTGAACCTGCGCAAGTGAAGAAGATCCTCCTCTGCAGCGGTCGTGTGTTCTTCGATCTCGAGAAAACTCGTCAAGAACGTGGACGAAACGACGTCGCGATTGTTCGCCTTGAGCAGTACTATCCGATCTCGGGTGCGCTCAAGGCGGCGCTCGACCCCTTCGTTCCAGGTACGCCGCTCGTTTGGGTGCAGGACGAGCCGCGCAACATGGGCGCGGCCTACTTCCTGATTGCACGAATCGGCGAGTTCATTGGCGACAGGCATCCATTCAGCATCGTTTCCCGCGTCGAAAGCGCGAGCCCTGCGACCGGGAGCCACGCAAGCCATCAACTCGAGCAAAAGATGCTCGTTGACGAAGCATTTGCGACTTAGCAGCCCGACGGGAGAGGGGCCGGACATGCCGTTCTCAGGACCGCTCACGTGCTTGTAACCGTCACGCTCACCGCGCTTGTGCTGCTGTTCGCGATCGCGAGCGCGAGGCGGCCGAGAACACGAAGGCGGCGATCGCGGCGCCTCTTGTTCCTGTTGGCGCTCGAGATCGTCCTCGCCCTTGCGAGCTATGCGCTTGCGAAGGCGGGACTCCCGCTTTGGAGCTCGCGGATACGCCTTGGAGCACAGCTCGTTGAGTCGTTGATCGCGATCGACCTGGTTGCGGGCCTCCTCTTCGAGCTCGCCCTTCCCGTTCTCAGCATTACCGTTGCGCCGATCGTCGGCGATATTTTTGTCGGCGTTGCGTACGCGGTGACAGCAGGTGTTGTGCTCTCAGACTTCGGATTGAACGCCACAAACGTTGTTGCGACGTCGGCGATCCTCGGCACCGTTGTCTCGTTTTCCCTGCAAAACACGCTGCAGAATGTGTTCGGCGGGGTGGCGTTGCAGATCGACGGCACCGCGCACGTAGGCGATTGGATAAGCCTTGGAGGCGAGTCACGCGTGGATCATCCACTCGAAGGGCGAATCCGCTCAATCCGTTGGCGTCATGCCGTGCTCGAAACGCGCGATGGTGACACCGTCATTGTGCCGAACGATCTGCTTCTGCGCTCACAAGTGATCATTGCGGGCAAGGCCGGGCCGATGGGTAATGAACTTGACCATTTGGATGTCCTGCCAAGACAGCGCCGACTGCAGGTGCAGTTTCAGGTGGACCTTGCCGTCTCGCCGATTGAAGTCATTTCGGTCGTCGAAACCGCGCTTTTCGATGCAGCGATCAGCGGTCTCGCAGCGGGTCCTCCGCCTGACTGCCTCGTCGTCGATTACGCGCGCCCCGGGCTTGGCGGAGCAACATTGTTCGCGGTTCGATTTTGGATCACTGACATGACGCGCGATCAGCTGATTGCGTCATACGTGCGCGTTCGGATCCATACTGCGCTGCAGCGAGCCGGAATCATGCTCGCCCGTCCAGCCGAGAACATTGTCCTCGACTCGCGTGAGAATGCCGAACCGAGGCACCCTTCCGTCGAGGTGCGGTCCGATGTGCTGCGCCAGGTGGAGTTGTTCGCACACCTGCGTGAAGACGAGCGGCGCGCACTCGCAGAGGAGCTCTACTTCGCACCTTTTGCGGCGGGTGAGCTCGTGTCACGGCAAGGAGCCACAGCACACTTCCTCTACATCCTCGCCAAAGGCAGCGTCGAAGTACTTCTCCGCGCGCCCGCAGGAAAGACATCGCGTCTGGTGACGTGCATCGAGGCACCGGGCTTCTTTGGTGAGATGGGATTGCTGACCGGTCAACCGCGAACAGCCGACGTGCGGGCGGCAAGCGACGTGCAGTGCTTTCGCCTCGAAAAGAAGGCGTTCGCAAGCGTCCTCAAGGCGCGACCCGAAATCGCAGAACACCTCGCAGATGTGCTCGCGCGGCGGCGAGAGGAGCTCGATACCGCGCTTTCGGGCCTCGATGCGAGCTTGCGTGCCGGACGTCAAGAGGGTGAGGCACACCGCATTTTGCGAAAAATCGTCGAATTTTTCGGCCTTGAAGGTGGTTCTTGAAAGAGTGCACACTCCATGTTCCCAACGGTGACGCGGCGGCACGCTTGGTTCGCGCACTTGGAAGCCACCGCTACGTTGCGTCACGTCTTCACCTTGTGCACGCGTTTGCATTTGCCGCGTGCGCGTCGGCCGACGAATCGGAAGGCCTACACGACGCCTCGGCGTGGGCGCGGCGGGTGCTCGAGGGCGGCGTGATCGACATCGGTTCGCGAGACGAACGACTGTGGCGGGGATCGACCGAAGCCGAAGTGGCATCCTTGCTCGCCGCATTTTGGGGAGAAGGAGTTGCGCGCGAAATGGCGCACAGCGAGTTACGAAAATGGCTCGAGCGAATCGGTGAACCCGTAACACGCAGAGAGGTTTTTTCTCCGATTGACGAGGACGCAATTTTTCCACTCCTCGTCGACTCCGGTTGGGAGCTTCTCCCACTTGCCGCGTTCGATCCGGAGAGGCACAAAGGTGTGATTGCCGCATATGGCGAGCCGATATTCTTCGAGGCGGCGCGCTTCGAGGAGGAGTCAGCTTTGCCGGCACCGGTGTACCAAGTGGAGCTTCCCGCTGTGGGGGCGCACGAATTACTCTCCGCGACAAACGAACGGGGGGAGTTTGTCGACCCGCGGTTGCCGCTTTGGGTCGACGTACCCACGACCTATGCAAGTTACATTTTGCGCGGCGTTGCACGTGCGGCAAGGCTCGAAGAGCCGTCCTTCAGCGACGACGATGATGACGAAGGAGCCGAGCAAGGGCCCGCGGCGACCGTCACCTTCTAAGCCGTTTCATGGCGCTTGGTGGTGAACGTTGGGGCGTCAACGCGGAGTAGAATCACAGTGATGTTGTCCCGCCCGCCGCCCTCGTTTGCTTTCTCGATAAGCAACTTCGCCGCGGCGTCGAGGTCCTTGTTATCCCCGAGAATCGCGGCGATCGCTTCTTCGCTCACCATGCGGCTCAGTCCGTCGGAACACAGCAAGTAGATGTCACCGATCTCAGGTGCGTCGGTCGCAAAATCGATCTCAACGTTCTCTTCGATGCCGACGGCACGGCTCAAAAAGTGCGCATTTTTTCCGCCGATGCCCGCCTCACCAAGTGTGTGATCACGCGTCAGCTGGGCGAGCTCACCGCGGCGGTAACGACAACAACGACTATCGCCAACGTGGGCGATGTACGCGCGACTTCGGTTTGGAGAAAAGTGGACCGCAACAACCGTGGTCCCCATCCCATGATACGTGTCGTTTTCCTGCGCCGCTTCGAGCACGCGTTTGTTCGCTTTCGAAATCGCCCGCTTCAGCCACCCAAGACGCTTCGAGAGACCCGCTTCGGGTGGGTCAAAGTCCCGTGTGACAAACGTGTCGCGGAGCGTCTCGATGCACAACTGGCTCGCGACTTCGCCCGCAGCGTGCCTGCCCATGCCGTCGGCGACCGCGTAGACGTGGGCAGGTTCGAGAACGACATACGCGTCTTCGTTTTGCTTTCGATGAAGTCCCGGGTCACTCTGTCCAACGGCGGTCACGAGGATGCGTGCGATGGGGCCAGTCGGGTGCTCTTCACTCTCCACGATCTCTGAATCTGGCGGACGTTCCGTCTTCGGGAGTTCACGCTTGGACTCAACGTCGGCCTTATCTGACGCGCCGGTTTCGATCGAGAGCCGAGGCGCTCGGATCAAGACGTAAGCCGACCACGCAAACAAGACGAGCAGCGTGAGGGCGCTCACTGCGTAGAGGACCGTCGGGTCGGCCATGCCAATGTTCTACACGAGCTTGGTGCTCAAGCGTTCATAAAGAAAATTGACGATGCTATTTCTTCTTGTCGGCCTTGCCGTGTTTGTCGTTGTCGCCTTTTGCTGGCTTGCTCGCATCTGGAGCGCCGCCGTCCGTTGGCAGGACAACTTCCATAAGTTCGATGTCGAACTTGAGGCCTGCGTCGCCGGGAATATTCGGTGGGCTACCCTTGTCGCCGTACCCAAGGGCGGAAGGGATGACGAGCTTGCGCTTGCCGCCAACCTTCATGCCGACGACGCCTTGGTCCCAGCCCTTGATGACGCCACCCTTGCCGATCGTGAACTCGAACGGGTCGCTGCGGTCACGCGAGCTGTCGAACTTCTTCCCGTTCATTAACGTTCCCGTGTAGTGCACCTTGACCGTGTCGCCGGTCTTCGCCTCTTTGCCGGTGCCGACGACTTCGTCAGTCGTCTCGAGCTTGGCCGGGCCGGGTGGCAATGGGTCAGCTTGCGAGGGCGCAAATGTGCTCGGAGGTGGCTCATCGACTTGCTTTGAGCAGCCGTTGGTCAAGCCAACCACCAAAAGGGACGACGAAAAGATGAACCGGGTACGCATGGGCGTGGATTGTTACAAAGGGCGGCACGCGGGCACAAGTCAAACCAGGCTGCCGGCCTCAGAACCCACCCTTCTTGATGAAGTCTTGCATGAAGGTGAGGAGTTCTTGAAGGTCGTCGCGCGAAAGCGTGAGTTCAAGGCGCACGTGTTTGCTGTCGTGCGAAAGTTGAACCTGGTTGATCACTTTTACGACTCCGCCCGAGACCATTCCCAGGAGAGACGCTCCGAGGACGCCGCCTGAGAGCTTGGCAAACGTTTCATCGAGCTGTTCTTGCGCCTTGGCGCATTCCGCGTCGCTCTTGCAATCAGCCTCAATGAAAATGGTGCCGTCGTCATTGGGTCCGGGAATCGTGCGCAGTCGCACTTCACTCAACGCTTCCGGAATTTGCGGAATCGCGTGGTGCGGCGATTTCAGTATCACGCGCACGGCTTCATTCGCATTCTTGAGTTTCGCGGGATAGACCGTCTGGCTGATCTTCTTGAGTAGCTGTTTTTCCTTCTCCGCGCTTAGCGTCTTCCGCGACGGCATGATCACGAGCATGTGGGACTGTGGGCGCACGAGGATGCGCTCGCCCTTGTCTGCGAATGCGAGCCACGCCTTCATGCCGGGCATACCGGTGCTAAATGGACCGCCCTTGTCGTAGGTCGCGGCCATCGCCGCGCAGGCCGCGTCCATTTGCTCGTCGGTAAAGTTGTAGCGAATGGCGATAATGGCCTTCGTTGTGTCCTTGAGGGACGGACCGGAAATCATCACCCACTCGGCATCCCGCACCGGATCGATATGCGTGCCCGCCAAAAACGCTTTCCACTGGCCAATGCCTTGGAGCAATGGTCCAGAACGTTTACCAACCGAGTTTTTCCGAATCGCCTCTGCGTTGACGGAAATCGTGACATACACCTCAGCTGCGTTGATCGCGCCCGCCGACCCCACGATACCGACGCTGTCCTTTGGGCCATTATCCGGAGGCGACGATGCAATCGCAGCAACGTCGCCCATCGCGTCGGCGGCTGCGTCGGCGGGGCCCAAGGCACCATCACGTCCAGCGTCATTTCCACCGTCGGCGTTGCGTCCCGCATTTGCGTCGGTGGACCCATCAACCGACCCACCATCGGGACCGGCGTCGAGACCGTCGCCTATGGGCTTCTGCTCTCCAACTCTGGCGGGTGCGGAAGGCGCCTCTTCGAAAAGATCAACGGTGATGTCGACCTCACCGTCGACATCGTTCACTTCGAAGCCTGAAGTGCTGCGAATCGGGTTCAGCCATGCAACGTGCGCAACGAGCGACGCGAGCAGGGTGACGCCAAGCGCGAAGTGCATGGACCTGCGCCAAAAGTGCGCCGGCCCAGTTACCTTTTTTGGAGCAAGTTTTGGGGGCGTCGCATGCGGTGCCGTTGGCGCAAAATAGGCTGCGCCCTCACAGAGGTCCGGGTGGCGATCATCGGCCACGTTCACCTCGTTCGGCCTGGGAAGCGTGCGACGCCGGCGAGCGTTGGCACAAGCGCGGTTTGTGTGAGGCCCAAGCCCGCGCCGAAACGCTGTCGCAAACTGGAGTTTCGGGCCGCGAGCGCTGTACTACACAGAAGGAGCAGTGGTTGTTGCCGATGATGGTTCGAAGCTTACAACGAAGGCTCATTCTTGCGGAACGCTCGTACCGTTTGACGCACAATGCGGCGCTTTGGTTCACGCGCGCTGCGCTCATCGTGACTGCAAGCGCGGCGATGGGGGGATGCTCCAGGCTTTCCGCACTCGTCGACGCTGGCGCGCAGGATGCCTCAAAAGATGACGCTCGGGTCAAATCCAGCGCCACGCCGCCACCTTCAACGTCGACTCCCACACTCGCAAAAGACGCATCGGCCCCCAAACATTCCTCAGACACGTTCGTTGGGGCGACCGGGTTTCAGGCGCTTATCATGAGCGAGATGGAATGGCCTGCCGGCGACCATTCCAAGAAGAAGAAACACAATACCAGCGAAGCATCAAAATCGATCAGATTTGGTTACATGAGACGCGGCGCCAAGGCCCCCGCGATTCCAGAACTTCACAAGAAAAAGAACTGCCCCGAAGGGTGGATCGAACTCGCGGCGGGCGGGTTCTTATGCAGTCGCTATGCAACGCTCGATCTGAACCATCCGAAGTTCAAAGTGTGGCATCCACCCGACGCCGAAGGTGCGCTTCCCTACACCTATGGCATTAACGGTGCGAACGGTACGCCGCTCTATCGTCAAGTTCCTTCACGAGAGGAGCGTCGCGAGTTTGAGCCTTGGCTCCGAAAGGCGAAGAAGTCCAAAGACGCCGAAGTTGGCGACGAAGACGCCTCAGCGCCATCCAGCGACGATTCGTCACAACCTTGGTACCTACGCGAAATCGATGCGAGCACGCCTCCGCAAGTGACCCTCGAAGAGCTCGAAGAAGAAAACGACGGCGCCGTCGCGAAGCGAATGGTCAAGGGGTTTTACCTTTCGATCGACGAGCGATTCACGGCCAATGGTTCATCGTGGTGGAAGACACAAGACGGCTTGGTCGCTCCCGCGGACCGCGTTTGGGTTGCAAAGCCGGGCAGCGATCACCATGGCGTATGGCTTGGTCAAGAGCGTCAGGATGCCTCGAGCGCATCAAAGCGCATCATCAAGTTGCCGATCGCATTCATCGTCAGCCGAGGTGCCAAAAAATGGAAGCTCTCGAACGACAACAAGAGCGCAAGTGCTGACGGTCCGATCACGCGCTATTCGGCAATGGCCCTCACAGGTCAGAGCGCGACCATCCGCGGCAAAACCTACGAAGAGACCGACGAGGGATTCTGGGTCTTGCTTGGAGAAGCCACCAAGACCGAACCCGGACCGCCCCCTGAAAAGCTCGAATCCGGCGGCAAATGGGTCGACGTCAACCTTGAACGCCAAACGCTCGTTGCGTTTGAAGGTGACAAGGCAGTTTTCGCCACGGTCGTTTCGTCGGGACGCAAGGATCACGAAACGCCAGCGGGCACGTTTCGT
>JAHFDY010000236.1 GCA_023248735.1 Myxococcales bacterium | reverse complement strand
CAGCGCGATCTCGGGAACGCAGATGCGGGCCCTGCTTCGGACGCTGGCGACGCTACGATCGTGAGCACGACGGATGCTGGCGACGCGATGCCGGCCGATGCAACGGATGCGACGGTTATCCAAGACGGCGATGCAGGCGACGCGATGCCCGATGCGACGGATGCGACGGTTATCCAAGACGGTGATGCAGGTGACGGAAGGATCTTCGCGCAGCAGTTTGCTTCGAATGAAGCGACGTTGTGCAGTGTCACCGGCGCCGGCATCGTGTGTTGGGGCGGGAACCGCCTCGCCGAACTCGGACGAGGTTTTGCGAGCAATGACGCCGGAGATCCCGGCTTCGTGAGCCCGAACGTCAACGGTGCGATCCGCATCGCAGGGAACACGTCGACCTTCTGCGCGTTGCAGGCGTCACCCAATCCGACGTTGTGCTGGGGTACTTCGCGCGCGATCGACAGTCGCACGGACGCGGGAGACGCCATGCAACGCCCAGTGTCCATCGAACTCCTTCGCGGTGCGGTCGACATTGCCGTCGCAAGGAATCACATCTGCTTCCAAGCCCAAGACGGCGGCGTTTCCTGTTTCGGCGCCGACACAGATGGCTTCTCCGAT
Organism: Myxococcales bacterium; assembly: GCA_023248735.1. GTDB lineage: Bacteria > Myxococcota_A > Polyangia > Polyangiales > Polyangiaceae > JAHFDX01. Next base: position 3,751 of record JAHFDY010000236.1, on the reverse strand, counting down.
GGCTACAGCTTCGGACAGCTGGGACGATCGACCGACGCTGGAGTCATCGTTCCCGTCCTCCTGCCCGACGCAAGCGTCGTCACGCAGCTCGTTGGCGCGCGCGACGGAACCGCCGTCTTGCTGGGCAGTGGTGACATTTACGGTTGGGGCCAGAGCCGCACGCACGAGTTCGGTGCGCCCTTGCCCGATGGAGGAGACAATGTCTTTAGCCCGACATTGATTGCGTGGGGGCTCACGCTGAAGCCGCGCTTCCTCGCGGCCTATGCAACTCACCTGTGTGCGGTGGTCGACGGCAAATACGTGGCCTGCTGGGGAAACAACGACCACGGCAAAGCAGGCGGCGACATGATCAACAATACGACTGCCCAAAGTCCATCGCTTGTCCTGATGAAGGACGGAGGAGCCCTCGATGCCGTGAGCTACGTCGCCGTCGGGCTGGACAGCTCATGCGCGGTCGCGAAAGGTAGTAAGGTGTATTGCTGGGGCTCGAACCAATATGGTCAACTCGGTGTACCACGCGACAGCGGAACGCTCGTCTCGGACGACAGCGGGACGTACTCACGGTACGCGCTCGAAGTGACTGCTCTCACCGCCGTCACCGACGCAGGTGTTCAAGTACTCACGCTCGGCGACAGACACGCGTGCGCCCGTACGGAAGCGGGGACAACTTGGTGCTGGGGTGAAAACGACGCAGGTCAGCTCGGCAAGCCTTCATCCGTCGTCGCCGCAACGTATGAGCCGCAACAGGTCGTCCTCCCATAGGCACTGGCCGCATCGGAATGCGCCCGGTCAAGGATGAAAGGGGTGGATCATGCGCCCCTCAAGCGCGTGCAACTTGTCCGGCGCAAGTGCACAGATTTGTAACAAAAAATGGGCGATCGATGCCATCGCGTCGATCGGCACACCGCATGCACGTCGCGCCCCCATGTCCTATCGTCGAAGCCCGTCCTTAGTCTTTGCTTTTGCAGCCATTCTCCAGGTGGCGTGTTCTGGCAGCGCCCATTCTGTCGAAGACGAGAGTGTTGGCCGCGACATTCCGACAAACGTTGCGCAGCCCGACGCAGACGCCGGCGCCACGCCGACTGTGAGCGAGTTGAGCGACGCCGGAGAGAAGGATACGGGCGCCGCGCAGTCGGTCGATGGAGGTTCTCCTGATGCAGCTGACGGTTCCGCGCCCGACGGCTCGGCAACACCCGACGGCGGAGCGGCTGTAGGCTCGTCATGCGCACTCGCGAAAGACATCGGCATCGTAAGCGGCGACTCGTCGAGCGCGTCGGTTTCTGTGCAAGGCTCTTGTAAGACGTGGGTTCGCGTAAGGGTTACCGAAGACATTGCGAGCGTCGTTGGCAGAACGCTCTCGGTGCGCGCGACGCTTACGTCGTCAACTTCGACCGACTACAACTTGTTTAGTTGGTTCAACAAAGACGTAGACGTTGTCGAGTGCACGATCTCCTCGAACCTCTCGATGGAGCCTTCTGGGATTGCCGATGTGGTGAACCTCGGGTGGGGAGAACCCGACGTCGCCAACAATCTTGACGATTCTCGATGGGTAAGTTTCTTGATCAAAGAAGGATCCGGAACCTGCGATCCAACAAAGACATGGACGCTCGTCATCGAGGGCAATCGGTAACGTTCGTGATCGTTGACGAGTCGCCGCTCGTCAACCCGACGTTGACACCGTAAACGTCACGCCTCATTTTTCGGTGCACATCGCCCTTGGATTGCGAAGGTTTCTGCGTGCATGACACCGGAAACGGTTCGGCATGCGTTTTGCCATGGCATGCCGGTTCGGCGCACACATTGCGCCGATCCTTACCAGGAGGCTGCCATGCCCTTTCGATCCTCACTCCTTCCGTCAATGCTCGCCCGTGCGGTGATCGCCTGTGCGGGCCCAGAAGCCGACCAACCGTCCACTCTTGAAGACGACCTCAGCAGCGATACGATTACCAGTACAACGAATGGCACCGCGCTCGCGACCGCCATCCTTGGCGGCGGAAAGGCCGTAACGATCACGTCGGCACAATACACGGGTCCAGCGGCGGCGGTGGGGACCTACCTAGACGGTCCGATGGCGCTGAAGAAGGGCATGATCCTCACCACGGGTTCGATTAAGAACTCTCTTCCTCCAAGCAAGAGTGGCCAGACCACGCTTGCGAGTCACGCAAAGGGGAGCAGTCTTTGTGGTGGTCTCGTCGGCGGTGCGACGACCTACGACGCTGCAACCCTTCGGCTCACGTTCGATCTTGAGGCCGGGTTTGATGGCATCTCGCTTTTGTCCGTGTTCGGCAGCGAGGAGTATCCCGAGTACGTCGGGTCGTCGTTCAACGACGTGTACGGAATTTTTCTCAACGGCAAGCAAATCGCGTTCGATGAATCGGGCGCTCCGATCACGATCAACGGACCGTTCTTTACCAACGGCAACGTGGTCAAGGCGCCAGCGACGGGTACCGAATATGACGGCTCGACCTCGGTGCTCAATACGCGCGCGCCGCTTGTGGGTGGAAGCAAGGGCAACGTTCTCGAGATCGTCATCTGCGATACTGGCGACGACCGATACGACAGTGGTGTTTTCGTCGCCAACCTTGCTGGGTGCATTGGCGCTGATTGTTCGGGGACAAAACCATGCGAAAAAATCGACGCCGATCGCGATGGCTACAACGCGTGCAACGACTGCGACGACTCGCGGGCTGACGTTCACCCGGGCGGCGTTGAAGTATGCGACAAGGTTGACAACGATTGTGACAATGCCATCGACGAGGGCTTGTCGTGCAAGACGCCGCTTCCCCCGCCGCAAACGTCTGCGGTAGCCGCATACGGCAAGATCAATTGCACGCTCTCCGAGTGTGAGGGCGATGCGACCACCTGCAGGCCAGAAAACTGTGCCGCTGCATGCTGGTCGACCAAGCAAGAACATACGCTATCGATCGGCAGCTACGGCACGGGCAACGTGTGGACGGGAGCGTCCATTCAGGACGTCACGCCCTGGGTCTACACGAACGGAGGCATCAAAGCGCCGTTCGCGGCTGACGGTTCTTTCTCGGGTTCGCTCACGCTGATGAGCAGCTCGCCGTTTCACGGGGGCGCCGTCTACTCTGCGGATGGCAAGCCCGCCGACACATTCGTCAAGATCCATTACACCGAAGGAAACCTGAACGAGCACAGCAGCTACTGGTTCCTTGAGTGCGACGGAACGCTTCCTCGTTCCAAAATGTAAAGTGCGTTTGTTTCCGTCGAGGTGGACATCCCGGCGTTCGGATGTGGCTCTCGGGTGGTCCGGTCGCACGCAAAGCTGAAGTACAGAGTGGCCAAAATGGTTGCTCGATCCAACGCAACTTGGCGAGACCAGACCCGTCGCGTGCTGGCACAGCTGTAGCATTGCATCTCGACATGGTCATTGACGCTTTGCGCGGCTCGTACGCTCAAGTCATCGGTGCGGTGATCCTGGGAAGCGTGCTCGCGCTGCTCGCGTCGCGCGCAATCGGATGGGTCGCCTCCGCCTGTCCCGACCAATCGGACCTCGTTGTGACCCAGCAAATAAGTGGCGATGGGTGGTGACCGCCATCGGGGCGTATGCTTGACGTGTGAGCGGGCGCGCCGAGTACCTCTGCTACACCGATGGTTCGTGCAAGGCTTCAGACGAAGCGCCAGGAGGCTGGGGGTTCTGTATCAAGTCTCCGTCTATTGGCTTGCTCGAAGGTTATGGGAAGGCGAGGGGTACCCTCGCGAAGACCATGGAGTATCGCGCCGTCGC
>JAHFDY010000235.1 GCA_023248735.1 Myxococcales bacterium | reverse complement strand
GCCCTGACTGCGCGCCATTCGCCCACTACGCCGCCTGGTCGGTAAGAAACACTACGCTTTGAACCGTTCGCGGATCCCGTTCCCCATGTTGAATCTCGTCTGCAAGAATCGAGAAGGCAATCGCTTGCACAGCTGCGAGTGCTTCGTCGTGTGTCGTGCCATAGGCGTGCGCGCCCGGTAGCTCAGCCACAGAAGCTATCCATCGCGCGTCGACTTCGCGATCGAACGAGACCGTCAGGTTCATATAGGCAGAATAGCATCTCGGGCGTTCTCAGCCAGCGACGCGATTGTCGCTCAAATCGCCAACGGCCCGACGCTTCATTCGTCCCGTTTCGTCACCCAAATTGCTCGATTTCAACCGCATCGGACCGCAGAGGACCTTCCGTCTGGCGAAGCGACCAACGAGGCCAAAGGGGCGGCGCCAATGGCGGGGGGTCGGCGCTTCACGTTGCGCGAAGGTCACCTCGAGCGCGAGAAGGCGCGGGCGCTTGTGAAGCAGGGACTCAGCCCCGTTCAGAGGCGCCAGCTCACGGCGTATCTAAAGGCTCGGTATGCGGTGCCTTGAGGGGCGAGTTCCATGTTGAAGCGAAAGGCGTGAGAGACCCAAGGATGTCACGTTGGTGTCTGTCGGAGTCGGCAATGAAAAAGTCGCTTCACTTTGCCATCTGGCTCGTCGTCGCGAACCTGAGCGGCTGCGCACATCGCTTCAAACACGAATTTTCAATTCGAAACACCGAGGTATTTGCACGTGAGCCAATCTTGGTGCGCAGAATTGGCCCCGGGTGCGGGCACCCGGGCACGTATACGCTCAAGTGGACGAGCGGCGAGCATCATCCGCTGAAGCCTCCACCACAGTATGAAGCCATCGACGGCCGACTCATCTTTTCCCTCGAGAAGTTAGGACCTCTCAATCGAGAGAAAGTTGACCCGGAGTATCGCGTTCCGGAGCGATTGGAGGTTGAAGGTCACCTCAACACGGATGCTCTCGTCAAGGGCGGGGCCTATTGGTGGGAGCCGGATGGAACCTATATCCGTCTGAAAGTCGAAGACGACATCCGAGAGTGTGAGGGAAGAGTGTGAGGGAATTCAACGATGAGGTGGGATCCATCGTAACGCCTCATGACGCAGGCTCAATTTGCACAGGCGTTGGGCATCAGTGTGCATACGCTTCGTAACTGGGAGCAAGACCGACGCACGCCCGAGGGTCCCGCGCTTGCACTACTGCGCATCGCAGCGCGTCACCCGGGCATCGTGCGCGAGAACGCCCTCGTGGCTGCGTGAACGCCGCACGCTCCCCGAAACGTGCACTGTAGTGTCGCGTCCCCACCCCTTGGGCATCGATTCAAGTTCGATAACAAACTTCCGATCGACCTGCGCGAAGGTGTGCTCTCTGCCACAGAAGCTAACCATCGCGCGTCGACTTCGCGATCGCGCGAGCTAGGGGTGAGAGGAGTCGCCCCCCGCAGGATAGGACCCGCCCGTTTTTTTCTGCTCGGCGGAGCTGGCAGCGCCCGCCTTCGAGCCGTTCTTCGTGGTCGCCTTCGTGCCCATCTTCATGGCGGCAAACGGCGCCGGATCAATCATGCCGCAGAGGCTAACGAGCCTCGGATCGTTACCATTTTTCGCGCAGAATCCTAAAAACGTCGCGTCTTTGCCAGCGCCGCCACCCGGTGGAGCACTGCTGCAGTCGGTGCACATCGATCCGGGAGATTCTGCGCCTTGATTGTTGGCAACCATGCACACGGCGGGACAAACCTTCTTGCCGCCCTTGCCACCGACCGGCCCGTTTCCACCGGAACCGCTGCCGCCTCCGGAGGGGGTCTTGCCGCCCGCGTTCTTGTTGTTGCATCCACATTGGATGGACTGCGCGCGATCGGGATCAGGCATTCCGATTGGACTCGTGCCCCCCGGGCCGTTTCCAGCAGGGCCGCAGGACACGTTCGCTCCTCCGTCGTCCATCGTGGACAGACATGCCGCCATCGCCATCGAAAAGGACTGCGAACACGCGCCAGTGCTCGCGTTGGAATCGGGTGCGGGCATGAACTTACCACCAACGGAGAACACCCCGCCGCTGTATCCGACCTTGGTGAGAGTCACGGGTCCAACTTTCACGCCGTGGTCCAAGCCGAAAGGCACTTTGAGACTCACGTCGGGAGGACCGACCGGAGGCGGCATCGGCCCTCCGGGAACCCCGCCTCCTGTTCCTGTTCCAGCCGGGTGGGACATCACGCTGGTTCCCGTTCCTGGAGGCGTTCCGGTTGTTGGCGGCTTGTCGCCGTCTTTGGGCTTGTCGCCATCTTTGGGCTTGTCGCCATCTTTGGGCTTGTCGCCATCTTTGGGCTTGTCGCCATCTTTGGGTCCAGTGGCGACCGGATCCGCGCCAGCTGCGCCGCCGCCATAGAGCTTCATTGGGTTCAAGCCGTAGCAAGCACCGGGCAAGTACTCCGCGGGAACCGAGTTCGTAGCGCCTTGAGCGGCGAACTGCGCGCTTGCCACGTCGGGACCAAACGCGGCGCTTCCGGCGTTGGCTGGATCGATCGGCGGTGGTGCGCCTGGTCCACCTGGAGGTTTCGCGCCCGGCTCTTGCGTGCATGCGAAAAGCGCGGTGGTGTTCTTCGACGAACCCGCACACTTCATCGGCTTGAGCTTGTCGACAGGCGCTGAGCGACCCGCGCCCTGCGCCATTAAGATCGCAGCCTTCTTGATGCTTGGGTAATCGACCGAGTCAGCTCCCTCGAGTCCGATCGCGGTGCGGTACTGCAACTCGGCCAAACATATCCACGCCGACTGGCGCGCAAGGTACGAGCCCAAGCCAGCAGCGCCGTGCGCAAGATTCGCCATCTGCTTGGAGAGCGATTCTGTCGCAGGGCGCGAAGCAACTTTTTGCGAGAGGTAGCTGCAATTGTGCAACGCGGCGTCAGCCTTCTTCGCGCAGGACTGCGAGCCGCAAATGTTCAGAGCGGCAACATGGGTCGCGACGGCGTGCGGATCCAACTCGGCCGCCAGTTCAAGTGCAGCTTCACCACTCGCAGCATTCGTCGCGACAGCGACTGACGCGGATTTGTTCTTTGCGCTCGCCTTTTGCAGCTCCGTTCCAAGATGTGCGACGATCTGATCGAGCTTCGCAATCGGTGACAGTACCTTGTCCGTCAGGACCTTCTTGATCGCGGGGTCCTTCGATTCCTGCACCAAACGAAGAGCCAAAAGGAGCTTCGCTGTCTCCTCTTTGGTGCCACAACGTGGCAGAAGTGAGCAGACTCGACCCACAAGCTTTTCACCCTCTGAATCGGCTCGATTCGCTGCAGCTAGCGAGTCCGGAGGAGAAGACGCTCCCACCGCAACGGCGACACCAACCGCGAGCAAAACAAGCGGTCCCGCTACCCGACCCGAGCGAACGGTTCCCTTGCGCATCTCCGACCCCCAGTCGGATTAGACGGCTCCTCGCAGGTTTCTGTTTAGGCTACTCAGCGTCCGGGAGGGGCGTCGCATATCGCATAGGGTCCTAACTTTACCCCGAAACCAGCCGTATGCCGTTGGATGGTTCGCGTATTTTTCGGCCTGGCATCCATGGCCGCGCTCCAAGGGTGCACCCAATACGACGTCGGTTCGGCGGCGGACTCAGCGCCGATCGATGCGTCTCAGGCCGAATCAAGCCCGGTCGATGCGACTCAAGGTGAAGAAAACCACGCAGGGGAGTCGGCAGCGCCAGACGCCACGATGGCGCCGGGTACCGTCACTGCGTCGATCACAAACGTGACGGGATCGGTCGGAAAATTCGTGACTTTTAGGGTCCTGAATCGGGGCGTCATCTTTGGGACAAGGTTCGGCGCCCGGTGCGACGAAGTTACGACCGATCCCGCCGCCTTCAACCACGTCCTTCTGAAACCTGTCACCAATTCTTCCGACCCGTGTTCCGTCGAATCTGTGACCGCCACGGTCCCGGCAGGTGACTATGATCTAATGGTCACGATCACCGCGAAGGGAGCGAGCATGCCCGAAAAATGCGTGGTGACGCCCTTCTCAGTCAACGGCAACGTAACTGTCGTAGTGACGTCCGCGCTTGGGCCTTGCAACTAGCTGGCCGTTGCCATTCAGCATCGCGTGCTCCTCATCGACCCGAAGTAGGTCGTTGCTCGGGCTAACGTCTCTAGCCGTCGTGCTCGACTGACAAACTGCGTTCGGCGATGAGCTCAAGCAACACTGGCTTTCCGACATATCGACGGAGCTTTGGGCTGTCCGCGAGTGCGGGCTTGGTTGGAGCAATGTCGCGTATGGAAAGAACACTGAGGGACGCCCGTGCGCACGCGGCTTCGAGCTCCGGTGCCACATGGCGAAAACTTGGTAGGCGAATTTCGTGACCATCGACGCGAA
>JAHFDY010000112.1 GCA_023248735.1 Myxococcales bacterium | reverse complement strand
TGAGGCCATCGAGCGTCACGGGCTCCCCGAGCTCTGCCTCGAGCTCGCGTCGTCTTTGCTCTAAGACGGTTCGGTCGAAAGGCATGCGCGCCTTGTACCCTACCGACCTAAAGTTGCCGCGAGTTACCTGACAAATTCGCGATGGGCGCTAACACGACGTCACCAAGTTGCTGCGCCTTGGACGGTGACGTTGAGGTCGCGTTGTCGCAGGCTCGGGTGGCGTACCGACGCGTTGCTGCCGCTGGCACGTCACCCGAGCTCAAGCGCCGCGCTGAACGACCGCCGACTCTGCGGGGACGCGAGCGCTCCATATCGTCAACAATATCGTGAAAACTATTCGCTTCTCGTTATCAATATGCGGGCCCATGCTCCGGCGTCACTCCAACGACATCGAGCGAGGTTTCTCATGATCCGACAGCACGCATCTTCTCTTGTAGCAATTTTCGTCACTCTCTCGGCAGCGTGTTCAAGCGATGCCCCAGCATCGAAAGCGAATGCGTCGCAGCCAAGCCCTGGTACCAGTGCCGAGGCTCCCGGCGCGACCATTACAAAGAGCAGCGGAGGCAAACTCACCGCGTCTGATGGCAAGGCCAACCTATCTGTCCCCACCGGCGCCGTTGCTGATGACGTGAAGATAACGGTCGATGTTCTTGCGCAAAGTCAGACGACCGCGAGCGCCGTCTATCAATTCGCGCCCGAAGGCACCGCGTTTGCCCTGGCTGCGACCGTGCAAATTTCCTCGACAGGCATTTCGGTTCCGACGGGTAAGAAGCTTGACTTTGCGCGTCTTGATGGCGAGAAGTGGGTCTCTATTGATCACACGACCTCGGCGAGTGGCATGCTCGAGGCGCGACTCACCAAGCTCGCCACCGTGGCGCTCGTTTTTGTGGACGCGGAAGCGAACGCTTGCTCCGATGAATGCATGGCACAGAGCGGTGCAGTGTGTTGCACAACTTGCGGTTGCCAAGGCAACGTACGCTGCACGCCAACTTGTGCGACTGGCTTCAAGTGGGACTGCGAGATGACGTGCTGCTTCGACTACAAGACTCTCAAGTGCGAGTGAGTCACGGACATTTGCTCGCTGGATACTGCTTGTCGATTGTGGCCATGCCAGCGGCAAGGGTCTCGCTCTGGCTCTTGGCGTCGCCCGTGTTGCACCAAATGTTCGTTTGCTCGAACGGATCGTTCTTGAGGTCGAAGAGTTTGTAAGACTGACTCTCATAAATGAGCACGTACTGTTCGTTGCGCATTGCGCCGCGCACGTAGGCGCGTTCGAGGGCGAGCACCTGATCGGTCGTGAGCTGCGCGTCGTCGCTCAGGGACGCTTTGAGTTTGGCGACGTCGGCAGCTTGATAGCGAAACGCATCCGTATACGTGGTGTTTCGAACCGGCGCTGCAGAAGCGGATGTGAGGTAAGGCAGCATGCTGATCGAATCGGTTGATGTTGCAGCCGAACCCATGATGGCGGCGAAGGTTGCAAAAAGGTCAACGGACTGAACCGCCGACGCGACCGTGCGGCCGGGTTGGACGACGGCGCCCGTCCGTGAGTTGCCTTGCGTCTTCTTGAGCGCTGCGCCGTCAGCAATGATGAGAGGCACGTCCACTCCGCCTTGGTATGCGCTCGCCTTCGTGCGCTCTTGCGCATAAACCTGACTAACAGGTCCTTCGGTTCCGTTGTCGCCCATCAAGACGATCGTTGTGTTGGCGAGCGTGGAAGCGCTGATCCCATCGAGGAGTCGGGCGATTTCGTGGTCGGCGCATTCAAGCGCCTTGTGGAAGAGCGCGATGTCGCTCGTGCCGGTCAACTTTCCTGACAAACAGGTTGCGGGAGGTTCGGCGTACGGTGTGTGCGATGCGTTGAGCGCAACGGTTGCCCACCAAGGATCGCTTTGTTTTGTGATCCAGGCGAGCGCGTCGTCGATCGTGACGGTGGTCACGTAGTCTGTCGACTTGCTCGTATGCTTGCCTGTCTCGTCAACGACTACTTTGTCCCATTTGTAGTAGTTGCCGACGGCCCCATCGAGCGAGCCTGCGTAGTAGTCCCACCCCCGATCGGTCGGAAGTGTTCCGTTGATGTTGCCGAGGTGCCACTTGCCGAAGAGAGCGGTCTTGTAAGGGGAACCCTCTTTTTTGAGTATGGAGGGAAGGGTTGGAATGTCGTGGGGCATCGCCCAGATCGTTGAGGGATCGCCGAGCGGTGCACCGACGCCATGGTGAACGACGTAGCGACCCGCGTAGATCCCTGCGCGGGTAGGGGAGCAAACAGGGTTGGACCAAACCTGTGTAAATCGGACGCCGGCTGACGCAAGTGAGTCGATCGTCGGCGTGGCGATTGATCCATCGGGCTCGCCGTCGCCGTCGCTGTCCTCGAGCCCATCGGGAATCTGGTTCTTGTTCGCGTCGAGGATACCGACGCTCGTTGGGTTCGAACGCTTGATTGCCGCAAGATCGCGCGCGTACGAGCGAATCTCTTCGGCTCCGATGTCGTCAAGAAGTACGAACAGAATGTTGCGACCAATGCCCGTGTTCGCATCGGAGTTCGATCCGTCGCCACTCGTGGCATCGGGCGCAGTGGCGTCAAGATCGGTCGATGGCAATGCACTGGTGCAAGCGCCCAAAAAGGCCATGGCCCCGAGCGTGGCTTTGATCTTCAAGACGGCTCTCCTTCGCATTCCTTCGAGGGAAGGTAACGAGGATTAGGTCGTCAAGATACTTTATTGTGACGCGAGGGCCGTCTCGCCTTGCCGACCTCGCATACGCGCAGTCATTTCGCCGACGACGCGCTGCGAAGTGGTCAAGAAGCTTACTGATCGGCGGAGGGCGCCGCAGCAGCGTCGGGATCTGCGCCAGCGTCGGCGCTTGCCGCGTCGGTGTCAGGACTACCCGCGTCGGCTTCCGGCACTGGATCGGGGGTCGGCACGGGCACCGGATCGGGCGTCGGCACGGGCACCGGATCGGGCGTCGGCACAGGCACCGGGTCCGGCGCTGGTGGCGCGGGCGGTTCCGGGTCCGGCGCGGTCGGCTCCGGCAGCGCAGGCGCTACGGGCGACGCTTCGGGCGCGGTCGACGCACCCTCGGGCGCCTGTTCGGTGGGCGCTGCGGATGACGCGGGCGGTGATGCTGGTTCACCGATCGGCGTTCGTGCTGAGCAACCTGAGAGGGTGAAAAACAGAGCAAACGAGACAACACAAAGGGACGAGGTACCCTGCGCCACCATGGCGCGGGTTTGGGTCGTTGGTTTCATTCGGATTTCCTCCGGATTTGTTGCGAGATCACTCTCGGCTCGATACAGCCTGAGCGCCCTCTCAAATTATTCAAGTCGAAAGAAAAAATGAGTGCGCACTTGGGCGCGTCATCCGTTTGGACCTCGTCCGATCGAGAATCGTCCTGGATTGAGCCAAATTTCGATCGGACAGATCGATCAAGAATGAGGTTCGTCAGAATCATCATGACCGCTCGATTTGCCCTTCTCGTGCTCGTTTCTCTGGTTGCTCTCAACGCATGCACGACCGCTTCAGCTCAGCCGTCTCGAGCGCATACTTCGGTCAAGGCGTTGGGATCTCGCGGCGAAATCCGAGCGACTTTGGCGAAACACCGCACGGAGCAGATCGATCGTCTTGAGGCGTACGCCGCGGCGGGCGTCTTTCCGCATAACTACACGTCGCCGGCGCCGCTTCACATGTTCAAAGACGCAAACGGAACACTCTGTGCCGTAGCGAATCTCGTGAATCGAGACGGACTCGTGGATCTCGTGAATGCAACCGCGCACGATCGGAACGAACTCGCGTTCGCCGATGTGACCAGTGGACCGCTCCATAGCTGGGCGATCGCCTCAGGACTGACCATCGAAGAGATCGCCCGCATTCAAAAGCCTGCGCCAAGAATCCGCGAACCGCTTTCGGCGCGACTCGATAAACAACGTTTGCCGGCTCGTTCACCCAGGCCTGGTGCACTCGCCGTGACCGCCGCAAAGCCAAAGGAGAACTTGCTCATAGTCAATCAAGTTGTCGATGAGGATACAATGCGCACGCAAGTGCGCGAGCACTTCGCGAGGGTCCTTGCTGAACTTCGTGCTTCGAATGACAAGAGCCTTGAGCTTGCGCTCGATCGTTGGTTCGCCGAGCTCGCGAAGAGCTAGCCATCAACGAGGCGAGCGATGGTTCACACGTGGCTGTTGGGCGCGTTTAGAGTCGCGACAGCGGCAAGAGAAATGCACGGCAAGTCCTGGGGCCGCGTCGGTCTTTGAGCGCTCCGCAGATAGTTCGCGAGCGCGCAGTCCGAGGCAGAAACGAGTGCCTCGTCATCGACGCCGCGTCCGACCTGGAGACAGACGGCACGGACGATAGGCCAGGGACCGCCGATCGCTATCGCTTCGTAAATCGCATGACCGAACACGAGCGCACGCGCCGCTCCTGACGCGATCGCGTCGTCCGCGGTCCTACTATCGTCGAGCGCTTCGGGAGACACGACGATCACACCACCCTCATCGAGCACCGCAAGCGCGTCATGAGCGGGAAAACGCCTTCCTGGTTCGCCGGTTGCGCGCTCGGCTGCAACGAAACTGTGCTGTTGCTCGTGGAGGACACGCTTCGAGGTAGGAAATGCGGCCCACACGAGCGCGTTCATGAAGTCGTGCCACGAACCATCGCGCGTAGGAACCTCACCAGCAAGAATGGAAGCGTCGTAAGGGGTCGTTGTGGTCTTGTGTCTCGAACGCTTCGGTACCCTCACTTGCTCGCGAAATCGGACGCGCGCGTGACGCGCAAGTACATTATCAATTTCGTTGACGTTCGGAAATTGTTCGCTCTCGGCGAAATAGCGACCGAATTTGCGGACAGGCCAGAAGATGGGGTGTGTCTGTGTGATCGCGTGATCCCACGCCGCTGAGAGCCTGCGTTCGCGAGTGGCCCGCGTCGTCATGAGGAAGCCTTCGATAGCATGGTGCGAACCCCAAAATATGCTCTTATCATGCACTTCCATGACCCTCGGATCTACGGGCGCGTGCATTGTCGCGCTAACCCTCGTCGCATGCGGCGAGTCCCTCCCGCCGCCACAGCCGAGAGGTAATCCGGCGATGTCGGTTGAAGCTCTGCCGCCCGCGTCCGCTCGCATGGCGCCGAGAGGTGAGGATGCCGGTCGTGATCCCTTTGCTCCTGGCAATCTGGTGGTTGCAGCGCCGGAGGAGACACGCTTTTTCGAAGCGACAGTTGTCTCGGCGACCGAACTCGATGTGACGGTCGAGGAGGAAACGGGAAACGATCACAAACGCAGCGTGACGTTGCCACGCGCTCAGGTGTGGCCGGTCCGCGCCGTCGACGCCATTGAGCCTAAGGTCGGCGACGCGTTCGTATGTCGCACCGCCACCCGCGAATGGAAGCCCTGCATCGTGCGCGCGGTTGAGGTCGGTTTTTGCGTCTTCGACGTGCTCGACGCATTTTTCGAGCACATGAACGCGAAGCGGCTCGATGTGGCGAGCATCGTCTTGCCAAGCCCCGCGATTCGAGATGCGATTCACACTCTCTCCAAGACGATTCAGGTCGGAAGCGACAAGAAATCTCGCGCGAACGCGCTGGAAGTGGAAGGCAAAGGTATGTCACCGATGCGGCCCCCGAAGTGGAAGCCGTCGGCGATGGGGCTCGTGCTCGTTCGTACGTTTTGGGGCTGGGTACCCGCCAAGGTCACGCGCGTTGAGAGTGAAGTTGTCGAGCTCGCGCTCGAATCTGGAGGCGTCGAAATGGTGACGAATGGCGACCTTCTCGCGCCACTCCCGACAAAGAAGTCGCGCCTCCAAGTCGGAGCAACCGTTGTGTTTCGCGCCAAGGGAAAGGCGCGCAGTGCGCCCTGGGATTGGGTCTGGCCGTATGCACGGGTCATCGCCATAAGCGCGGATACCGTGGACATCGAAGATAGGGATGAGCAGCGCCACAGCGTCGGCCGTGAAGACGTATTACCCCTCGAAAAGTGAGCGACCCGTCGTTTGTCCGCAAAAACAGTCTTGCCGGTTGCATGTCGCGACTTGCGCGCTATAGAGCGGCCGCAGGCGCAAAGCCCGCCGGTAGGAATTGAAAAAGGATTAACGAGTCATGAAGATTTGGAAAGTGCTCGCATGCTCCATGTTCGCCGCTGCCGGGATGACGGCAGGCTGCGCGGTCGAACCGGCTGCGGATCAAGAGGAGATTCAATCTGCTGACGAAGCGCTAACCTACGCGAGCCTTAAGGGCACGTGGACCGGCGTCGACGGCATCATCTACTCGCTCGATCTCACCAAGGATCACGCGAGCACCATGGGCGGCCTCAAGGGTTACAAATTTAGCGCAACGATCGACACGGGCGTTCGTTGTATCATGGCGCCTTGCGATGCGGCGTCGACGACAGTTTCTGGCGTCTACAAGGTTGACGGCTCGAAGCTGACCCTTGCGTCCTATGACAAGCCAACGGCAACGTTTGCAAAGATCCTGGGCGACTACAAAGTTGCAAGCAAAGACAAGGTCACAAAGATCAAGCTCACCAAGAGCGACGGTACCCTCACCGAGAACTTCACCAAGGATGCTTCGGGCGAGACGTGCGGAAACGCTACCTGTGGCGCCGGTCTTGTTTGCTGCAATCCCGTGATGGGCATCTGCACAGCGCCAGGCATGTTCTGCATCATGTAATGAGTGCCGGTCTTCGGCGCTGAGAGATGCGCGAATGGTTAAGTTATTTTACCATTCGCGTGTTCTTATTTTGTCAGATTGGCGCTCACCAAGATCCGGTGTTTGCCATCGAGATCCACGGTTCTTGAGGCGCCAGCGCCGGACCGTCTTGAAGGAGCTCGACAGAAATCTGATCGGGCGACCGAACGAACGCCATGTTGCCATCCCGAGGAGGCCGCACAATCGTCACGCCGCCGGCCTGCAGCCTTGCGCAAGTTGCGTAGATGTCTTTGACTGCGTAAGCCAGGTGTCCAAAGTTGCGGCCTCCGGTGTAAGGCTGAGACTCATCCCAATTGTGCGTGAGTTCGACCTGCGCATGGTCACCGTCTGCTCCTGTCTCCAGGAAAACAAGGGTGAATCGACCTTGTGGGTTGTCGATGCGACGGACCTCCTTGAGACCGAGCAGTTCGCAGAAGAAGTGGAGTGCGGCGTCGAGATCGCGAACGCGAATCATCGAATGAAGAAAGCGCATGGGGTTTCCTTTCGTCATCCAACAGGGTGACAGCACCATCGGTGGAGTGTCGATATGAATCGAACCGTCGGAACTCCTTGGAGGGACCGATGATGCCCAGTCGGGCACGCGCAAGCGGTGAAATCGAGATGAGCGCGTGCATCTGGCCGCTGAGTGTGGCAATACGCGCTCGCACTTCGATTTGTGAAGCGCCGCTTGTCCATCGACTCACGTGATCTGTGGCTTCCGCATTGCTAGCCCTCACGTGACGAAGAGCCCCACCCTAGGGGAGAGACAGACAAATGCACTTTGATCAATTCGAGCTCAGCGAGCCCGTCCTTCGCGCCGTTGCGGCGGAAGGTTATGCCGTAGCGACGCCGATTCAGGAGAAGGCGATTCCTCACGTCCTTGCGGGCAAAGACCTCCTAGGTTGCGCGCAGACCGGTACGGGAAAGACCGCTGCATTCGCACTTCCAATTATTGAGAACTTGCTCAAGCAAGGATTCATCAAACCAGGCCCTTCACGCGAGCGGCGAAGGGTCCGCGTACTGGTGCTTGCACCAACGCGTGAACTTGCTTCGCAGATCGAGGAGAGCTTCCTCACATACGGCAGACACACAGGCCTCGTGTCTACCGTCGTATTCGGTGGGGTGAACATCAATCGGCAGATCACTGCGTTGAGAAGTGGCGTTGACGTGCTCGTGGCAACCCCGGGCCGCCTTCTCGATCTGATGCAACAGCGCGCGGTGTCGCTTGCGGATGTATCCGTTTACGTTCTTGACGAAGCCGATCGTATGCTCGACATGGGCTTCATCCACGACGTCAAGCGGATTACCCAAGCCGTTCCAACAGCGCGCCAAACGCTCCTCTTTTCGGCGACGATGCCCGACGCGATTCGGCAGTTTGCAGCGAGACTCCTGAAGAGCCCTGTCGAAGTCGCGGTAACGCCGATTGCGTCGACTGCCGAGAAAATCGACCAGGCTGTTTATATGGTCAACAAACAGGACAAGCGGCAGCTCTTGCTTCATGTGCTCAAAGATCCTTCGATCGAGCGCGCGCTTGTCTTCACGCGCACAAAGCACTGTGCGAACCGCGTCGCTGAAACGCTCCAAAAGAGTGGCGTCACCGCTGCCGCAATCCACGGGAACAAGTCGCAATCAGCGCGCGAAGGTGCGCTCGACGGTTTCAAGCGCAAGACGGTGCGTGTGCTCGTGGCAACCGATATTGCGGCGCGCGGTATCGACATTGACCAGCTCGATTTTGTGATCAACTTCGAGCTGCCGAATGTTCCCGAGCAATATGTGCACCGCATCGGCCGCACTGGCCGCGCAGGTTACAGCGGGCGAGCCGTGTCGTTCTGTGAAGGTGAAGAACGTCCGTACCTAGCTGACATCGAGAGATTGATCCGCCAGCGCATTGCGGTCATCGATGACCATCCGTTCAAACCCGGGATGGTTCCGGTCCGGGCAGAAGATGTCAACTGGCTTGACCGTGGTCCGAGAGAGCCGCGAGGGCCCGGCCGTGGTCGCGCACGTTCCTCTGTGGGGAACGCGCAGCCGGCTCGTCAAGATAGACGAGCCGCGCCTGGTGGGGCGAGTGCGGGATCTCGCTACGGAAGGCCGCGTTGACGCAACTGGGAATACGTGACCAACGATCCGTCAATGCACCGCGTGCCTGCGTCACTCGCCGCGTCGAGCGAAGGCGCCACTTCGTTTGAGGCATCCGCGGCCGCATCCTCGATATCGGAGAACATGGTAACGGAGAGACTGCGTAGCCACGCATCGACGATCTCGAGTCGTGCAAGGTTGCTTCGTGACGGTCCAGCTTCCACCGCGAAATCGCCACTCGAGATGATCCCGACGATGCGCTGCGCCGCACCCTGACGAAAAGCTGGCCCTCCCGAGTCACCGGGACACGCGTACGCGGGTCCGCTTGTACGTAACATTCCGGGATACATTTGACTCACGACGGCGGTGCCAAAGCGTCTCGTCCCCGCGCCGGTGCCGACGTCATCGACGAAGTCGTTGCATCCGTAGCCAACCATAGTGAGCGACTCGCCTAGAAACGATGGGGATGTGTCCACTGCCGCTGTCACGATGCTCGGGTCGATGGAGGTTGCGAGCTCAACGACCGCGACGTCGGACTCGTTGTGGGCCGTTTCAGTGTTGCCTGTGTAAGAGGGATGCCGCGATACGTTCTTGACCCGAAACTCCCCGCTGAATTTTGGATCGCTTGCGCCGCGCGACAGCAAGACTGTGTCGCCTGGCGCGAGGTCGCTGAAGCAATGTGCGGCCATAAGGAGGAGTTTGTCGGCGACCCTCGAAACGGTGCACGATCGATTGAATGCGGTTGCCTTGAGCACGCCGTCGAAATCGGCTGCGGTTGCGGCGACACCGTCGATGATCCTTGCCTGATCAGCCCCAACTTGACCTTCTGTGCATGTGAGCGCTCTCGTGCTGCATGCAATCAAGACTCGAACAAGAGCGAGTAACGCAAGCAGCGACAAAGCATGTGAACGAATTTTCGCTTGAACGCGCATTGCGAACGCCGATCATAAGTGCGTCACCCGCAAGTGGGCTTCATTTTTCTCTATGCGGCGAGCATGATTGCGTCATCGTCCACCCACCGCCGCGCTGGCGCTCCCGATGCTCTGGTCGAAGTTCGCTGCGCGCGTCCTCCAAGAGAAGCTCGCAGGGGTCGAACCAGTGCACCGTGGCCACGCGCTCGAGTGGTGCAGCAAGGTCGCCCGAGAAGTCGCTGACATGGGGGCATCGCCAGTGCCAAAGTGCCCAGCGATCAGGCACCGAGGAGAAGCAGAGGACTTCCTTGATACCGCCGTTGCAGTTTGTGGCGATGAGCAAGATCGCGCCGGGCAGGGTGCTGGGGGCGCTCACCTTCACCACCACATCGTGATGAAACTCACCCTGTTTCCAATGATCAATAAGCTGATAACCGCCGAAACGTGTGCGCAATTCGTCAAGTAAATTGCCGAGTATGAGCGTGTTTGCGAGTTCCTTCAGCATGTCTAGATAGTCGCTTTCGACCCCGAGAACATTCACCTCGGGCATGTCACCCGTTTTGGTGAGGTGCCCGCCTGAGCTTTTGCAAGCTGCTCGCCGGAGGATCAATGCGAACGCCCGCGGCCGATTCGTAGTATGAGCGCGCCCAATGTCGCTCCAGTGGTACCCCGGCCACATGACCAAAGCCCGACGGCAACTCGTCGAGGCAATGCCGCTTCAAGATGTGGTTATCGAGTTACTCGACGCTCGTATGCCCTCCGCAAGCGAAAATCCGGATATCGGCATGTTGTGCAAGAACAGACCTTGCATCAAGGTTCTGAGCAAGGCCGACCTCGCTGATCCCGTAACGACCGAAGCTTGGCTTCGCTATTTTGCTAGCGAGCGCGCGGAAAAATCGAATGATCGACCTGAGGGGAGGGTCACCGCGATCGCAATCCGGAGCGACCGCGCGGCCGACACCCGTGCACGCATCACCGAGCTGTGCAAGAAGCTCGCACTACATCCGAGTGGCCCTGGGAAGACCGTGCGGGCGATCATCGTAGGCATCCCGAATGTCGGCAAATCCACATTGATCAACACCTTGATGGAACGCAAAGTCGCCAAGGTTGGCGACGAACCTGCGGTGACCAAGGGACAGCAAAAAGTGGAGCTCAAGACCGGCATTCACCTCGCTGATAACCCAGGCATGATGTGGCCGAAAATAGAAGACCAAACGGCTGCGTTGAGGCTTGTTTTGGGAGGCGCCATTCCCGACTCGGCGATCGACTACGAGAGCGTTGCGTTGTTTGGCGCGGAGTTCTTCATAAGGCGTCATCCGAATGTACTCATGGCGCGTTACAAATTAACGCAACTTCCGAAAGATCCGGCGGCACTGCTCCTCGAGATCGGACGCCGACGCGGAGGCCTTCGTCGCGGCGGCGAAGTGGATGTGCACAAGGCGGCAGACGTACTCATTCACGACTTTCGGGATGGTGCGCTTGGGCGGATCAGTCTCGAAGTGCCTCCTGGGTTTGAGGAGCACGTTTAGTTCGTGCGGATCATGCGACGCGGTGTCGTGAGCGCTGCGTAGCTCATCCACAAACGAACAGCGTCTCTCGATTTGACCGGACGCGCCTCGCATGCTTAACCGACCATGCGCGACCTGAAAGGGGTTCCAAAGAGGGGAACCCCAAATGCGAGCCCAATACGCAACCCGTGCGGTTGCGATATCTGTCCTTAGCCTCACAGTCTCGACGCCAGCGTTTGCGGGGCGAAATGTGCTTCTCGTCATTCTCGATGACGTGGGGGCCCAAGAAATTCGTTCATACGCACGCGATCTTGCTGCGGCGACAAAGAGCTCAAATGGAAGCTCAGGCATCATTGACACCAACGCAAACGGGACCCCGGATGGGCTCGAGGACACCAACGGTGACGGTCAACCCGATGGCGCGATCGCAACGCCGACCGTAGATTCGCTTGCGGCTGCGGGCGTGCGATTCACAAACGTGTGGTCGAATCCTTCGTGCTCGCCGACGCGAGCGGGCGTGTACACGGGTCGCTACGCGATCCACCACGGCATCGGCATGCCGATTGGCAACACGAGCACCATTTGGCAGCTTCCCAGGGACATTCCGACGCTCGCCGAGCTCGTTCCGGACTCGTCGTACGCGAAGGGCTTCTTCGGCAAATGGCACCTCGGCGAGGACGTTCTCCCAACGAATCGCGGATGGAACTACTTCGCGGGTTCGCTCAAGGGTGAAGTGACGAGCTACACCAGCTGGGACAAGGTCGTCGTGACCGAGGCGGGAGTACGCACGAACTCTACAGATACCGAGTACGTCACAACAGCGACCGTTGAGGACGCGCTCGAGTGGATCGATCGTCAAACGAAGCCTTGGTGGGCGACCGTCGCGCTCAACGCTGCGCACACCCCCTATTCGACCCCGCCTTCGTTTTGTCTGTCAGGCGCAATCACGGGTACGAACGATTCCGCGCTCTATCACAAGACCCTTGAGTGCGCGGACTACCACGTCGGCACGCTTCTGTCGGCCATTGATCCAACCGTTCTCGCGAATACAACTGTCGTGCTGCTCGGTGACAACGGAACTGAGGGTGCAGTGAGCCAGGTGTATGCGAGTGCGCAATCGAAGTCGAGCGCCTACCAAGGCGGTGTGCACGTTCCTCTTATCGTCGCCGATGGAGCGGCGCTCGTCGGTCAGGTTGGGACGGGAACCGGTTCGGTTACGAGCGTCGGTCGAACCGTTCCGCACATTACAAACAGCGTCGACATCTTCTCGTCACTCGGCGAGATCATGGGCGTAACCACGACGAGCACCGATGCTGTCAGCTTTGTTGACTACCTCAAGTCGACGACCGCGACCGCGAAGCGTACGTACAATTACACAGATACGTTCAGCTACAGTTCCGCCGCGGTGACTGCGCTCAAGAGCTCACTTTCCGATCCAACATCGCTTACGACCGGCAACGTCGCAACGCTGACGCGAACGGCCGTGAAGGCCGGTATTCGCGGAACGAAGTACAAGCTCGTGTACACGAACAACGCGTACAAGCTGTTTGACCTCGATGCCGATCCGTTTGAGCAGGTGAACAAGTGGTGCGCATCAAGCACGTACAAGGCGCAAGCGCAGACGCTCATTACGGCTTTGCGAGCGATCGATACCAGCTACCCGACAAAGAAGTGTCCGTAAAGTTACTTGACCTTGTCGAGTTGCTCGGAGAGCGCCTTGATGCGCCTGTCGTTTGGATGGGCCGCCTTGAGGCGCTCGAGCCATTTTTTTGCTTCGGGGATGTGCTTGTGTGACGAGTGAAAGAAGGCAAGAGCGTAGAGAATGTCTGCATCGCCAATCGCTAACGCGTGCGCATGCGTGAGCGCCTCGAGAGCGCCCTTCGCGTCGCCCTCTTGATCGAGCACGAGCCCAAGCGTGTAGAGGGGTCGTGCTTGGCCTGGCATGAGCTCGGCCGCGCGCCGAAGCTCAGGAATCGCAAGGGCCCTTCGCTTCGTCTCGACGAGGATGAGCGCAAGCGCGTAGCGTGGTGGACCGCTGTCGGGTTCAGATGCGATTGCTGCGCGCAGGTGCGTCTCAGCTTCGTCAACTTTCTTACCTTGAGCGAGCATTGTTGCGAGGTTGACGTGCGCCGGCGCAAAGGAGGGCGATAGCCGAAGTGCTTGCTCGTACTCGGCCTTCGCACGCGAAGGATCACCCGTTTGCTCTGCGTCGATGCCCAACGTCACGTGCGCATCGGGACGCTCTTCGTTCGCGCGCTCGCGTTCAACAAACTCGGCACGCGCTTTTGCAAGGGCAGCGCGATCGGAAGCTGCCCACATTGCGTCTGGAACACCCGCCGCAACGCGGCCCGCTTCGGCTCGTACAACGCGAGAAGAATCGCCCACCAGCTTTGCGAGAATCCTGATGTGCCTCTGCGCGTTGGGTCCACGCATGAGCGGTGGTAGGGCTCCAACCGCGGCGAAACGGACAAGGGCATGCGGATCGCGTGATGCACCTTCGATCGCGTCGAACGGGTTCTCAAGGTTGAGCCCGCCGTAGAGCTTCATCGCCGTTGCGCGCACGATTGCTGGCTGCGTCCGATCGTCAAGAATGTGAACCAAGTCGCTTGCCGCGGCGCGATCAAGTTTCCGTGCCCTCGCGAACACGTGCGCAAAATCGTAACGATCCGCGTGCGCGCCCCAAAGGCGCTCTACTTGCTTCGCGGCCCAAGCCACACCGCGATCCGCATGGCAACCATCGCACGCGTTTGGAGTCCCGAGCGCCACGCTCGCCGACGGACGCGGGATGCGAAAGCTGTGGTCGCGCCTCGGATCGATTCCCATGTAGGTCCGATCTCGCATGTGGCAGCTCACGCAGGTTGCTCCACGTGACCCTGCCGTGTGTTTGTGATGCTCGGTACTGTCGTACACTTTTTTGACGAGAGAGGGGAAGCGGGCGGGTGGGTTCTCCGAATGGCATTGGACGCACAGCCCGTTTCCGTCTCTTGCGACCTTCCCAGAGTGGGCGTTGTGACAGTCCACGCACTTGACTCCATGTGCGAACATTTTGGACTGTGAGAAAGAACCGTACTCATAGACCTCACCTTGAATCTGCCCGTCTGCGAAGTACTGGCCTTCGTCGAGCAGGAGTGGTTGGTAATGTTCAAGGAAAGGTTCACCGACCTTGTACTCGCGGGTCAGCGGCCTGCGTTGGGAATGGCACTGTGCGCAACTGTCGAGGAGATCCTCTCCGTTTAGATCTTTGCCACGAAGTGCGAGGCCCTTGCTCGGGTCGATCGTCCTGTCGCCGCTCTTTCTCCAGGCGATGTGTTGACTCCCCGGACCGTGGCATTGTTCGCAGCCGACGCCGATTTCCTTCCAGCGAGTGTCGTAGCTGTTTTTCGGCAGATCAAAATTCTTGTCGAATCCGGTGGTGTGGCAATCGCCACACATGGAGCTGAAATTCTGCGCGGGTTGCGAAAAATGGAGCGGATCTCCAGCTGCCAAAGTGGTCGGATAGAGCGAGTACCAGTCCTTTTTGTCAACGTTCCACGCGATCGTAAGCGTTTGGAGATGGCCTTGCGGCATTTGGACAATGAGTTGCTGGAGCGGCCTCAATCCAATCGCGTATGCGACTTCAAATTGATCATGAGTCGCGCCATTTGGTACGTCGATGCGTATGCCGCGGTCGTCCTCAAGGAAGCGGGCGCCCGTTGCAAGTTGCGGAACTGCGACGTCATGCACGTTCGGATGAACAGGGTTCGCCTTCGATGTGAAGAGTGCGTTTGCGTGATCGGATGTTCTCCAGCGTTCGCCTTCTTGCGCGTGGCAGGTCACACAGGCTTCAGAGCCCACGTGCCGGGCGATCCCTTCCTGCGCGTCCGCCTGAGCTCTTGCGGATGGCGGCGCCGCCTTCTCGCTTTGCCAAAGAAGCGCCCCGATGATCGCGAGAACAATGGCGGCTAGAGGGAGGACGTAGACTTTTTTCACGCGGATCCGTGCCAACTCTAAGCGTACACCTCGATGACGACACGAGGATAACTTCACGCGGGCGGGTGGTGCTGTAAGGTTTTGATGGTCACACTGTCAGCATGCGTGAGAGGCGACGGTGCCTCGAACCAAGGAGCGAGTCATGAGCAAACAAGGAACGTGTGGATGCAAAGGAACTTGTGGGTGCGGTCCTGATTGTAAGTGCGGGACGCAAACCCCGAAAGATGGGGAGTGTTGCTGCGGGCCGAACTGCACCTGCGGTCCAGAGTGCAAGTGTCCCCCAACGTGCAACTGCCCAGGCGCAAAGCGGTAAGGGATGAACGTCATGATCGGCGAGACGCTGACTTCTCCCGTGATGCGCTCTTTGGCGGAGCAGCGGGAGCGCTTTCGCCACTTCGTCCGGGCCCGCATTGGGTCCGAGGCGGAGGCCGATGATCTGTTGCAACAAGCCTTGCTGCGAGCGGCGGAGCGTGTTGGACAGCTGCGAGAGCCTGATAAAGCAGAAGCGTGGTTCTACCGTGTGCTGCGTCGCGCGATTGCTGATTTCCATGCCCGCTGTGCGCGTGAAGTCAAGCAAGTTGAGCAATTGGCGG
>JAHFDY010000234.1 GCA_023248735.1 Myxococcales bacterium | reverse complement strand
TCAGTCGATGCGTGAAACTATGATGCTCGGTGTGTGTGGAGGGGCTCTTGTGGGCGCGCTCGCTTGGGGTTGTGGCAGCACGGCCAGTGCTCCTGACGGTGGCGGAACGGCTCCGGTCGACGCAGCGTCAGACGTGACGGTGCAACATGATGCGTCCGACGCCGCGAAAGAGGCATCATCCGACGCGCCGAAGCCATGCGAGAACGACGCGAATCTCAACACCTACAACCCGCCCGACGCGAGCATCCCGGACTCGAGTCTCAACATGGCGGTCTGTTTGCCCTGCCTGCGGACCAATTGCAAAACTGTCATCGATTCATGTCAGGCAGTTTGCGAGTGCCGTGCGGCGGTGACCGACACGCTGAATTGTTTGTCGGAGGGTAAGCAGCTTGCTCAATGTGCTGCCGGTTTGGGCGGCGCTGGACAAGAGACCCTGGCCATTGGGCTCAGTCTCGTGCAGTGCATCCAGAAAGACTGCGCCGCCGAGTGTCCGCTCGCCGGCCTTCCACTTCCAGACGCGGGCGTGAAAGAAGCGGGCATAAAAGACGCGGCTTCGAAGGACTGACCGCGACGCTTCAAAAGTGAGTGGCCTACGGTTCTCGCGCGAGCTTTTCGACCAGGTGGTCGGCAGCCGCGCGCGCACTGTCCTGCTTGCCACCAACGCCGTTGAATAGAATCGAAAACGCGATCGGTCGCTTCGTCTTGCGAAGGACGTAGCCCGATAGAGCAATCGTATCGTTGAGCGTGCCGGTCTTCGCGCGGACAAGACCACGGGTATTGGGCCCGCGGAGCCTTCGCGCGAGCGTTCCATCGACGCCCGATACGGCGAGCTGCGCAACATACTCTGTCGCGATTTTTGAGTCGTTTGCCATGTGCTTCAGGAGGGACGTCACGCCGAAGGCCGTCACGCGGTTCGCGTCGAAGAGTCCCGAGCCGTTCTTGATGAGCATGCCAGGGTCGATAAGCTGCTCGCTCTCGAGCCATTTCGTAACTGCATCTGCAGCATTTGGGCTTGAAGCGGGACGGCCCTTGGCCTCACCGCCCAGCGTTTTGAAAATCATCTCTGCGTAGAAATTGTCGCTGTTTTTTCCGACTGAAAAAAGAAGCTCCGCCAGGGTGCTCGAATGGCGACGCGCAAGAACGTGGCCCTTGCCTTTGCCGCTCCGAACCTCGCCGCTCACTTTGATGCCCGCGCCCTCGAGAAGTGCTTTGAGCGCGTAGCCCGCGAGAAGTGTCGGGTCCTCAACGCGTTTCGTGATGCGATAGAGCGGCGTCGAGAACGAACCCGCAAGCTTTGCTTTGAGGCGCTGGCCCTGTGGGGGAATCGGGGAGAGCGCCATCTTGACACTCTCTGTGCCCCCATCTTCGTGTTTGACTGATCCTTCGACGTCGACAAATCCCGGAGGATCGAAAGTCACGATACTTGACGATTTTCCCGACGGCCTCATCGTGGCTGTGACGGTGTTGCGGTTGAGTGCAACCGCGCTCACGGGGGCGCGGAAGTAGGCCCACTCGCTTGGCTGCTGATCGAAGGCGGGGGGCGTATAGACATCGTCGAAGAACGCCTGGTCGACAAAAATGTCACCTTCTACGTTGCGAACGCCCAAGCCGACAAGCTCATGGACGAGCCCGGCGAGGTCGGCCGTCTTCAAAGACGGATCACCGTAGCCGCGAATCGTGAGGCCGGTGTTGATCGTCTCACCGCTGATCGAACCGACGAGAGAAGTCTCGTAGCGGTGTGCCGGACCAAGAAGCGACAGCGCAGCCGCGGCCGTGTAAAGTTTGGCATTAGACGCCGGGTTCATGGCTTCGTGCTCGTCGTGCGCCGCGAGGACTTTACCGGTTTCGAGATCGACGATACTGATGCCCACCTTGCCGCGCGAAAGCGATTTGTCAGCGATGATGGATGCGACTGCACGCGCGGCATCGTTGTCGCCAGCTGCCGGCGTGGACTCGGACGGTGCAGGTTTGGCGACAGTGAGGCCAATGGCAACGAGGCCTAGAGACATCCATCGCGATCCCATACGAAGTACGACTACCGCGCCTTGGTGGAAGCGCAAAGCGGCATTGCTGGTCGGCACGCTTTCACTTGACGCATGCGCACCGCACCCTTCGGGCAAGGACCGCCCACTTGAGGTGCTGGTGTCGAGCTACATCGATACGATCGATCCGCGCGTGGTCGTCGAAGTGTCGGGGTTGCGTGCGTCTCGTCTCGTGCATGCCGGGCTCCTTTGCCTCGACGGCAAGACGCTTGCGCCGAATCCTTGCGCTGCAGAAAGCTATCGTTGGCTTGATGATCGCCATCTCCGCGTGCAACTCCGGCCAGGCGTTCGCTTTCACTCAGGTAAGGCGCTTGACGTTCACGATGTCATCGCGACCTTCGCCGCCTACAAGCGCCCCGAGTCTCGGCGCGCGAGCATGTTCGAACCATTGGCGAGTGTCGGGACCGACGGGGACGCTGCCGTCGTCTTTACGCTCGTCCGGCCTTATGCAACTTTGTTGACGGACCTCGATGCGCCAATCCTTCGCGCGGACCAGGTGCGTCAAGCGCCGGGTACGGGCGAATGGCTCGACGGGTTAGGGCCATACCGCGTGACCAAGTTTGCGCCACAGCAGGTGGAGCTTGAACCGAGCGACACGGGCATCGCTGGACTAGCAAGGCACTGCGTCATTGTTCGAACGGTTACAGATGAAAATGCACGCGCCTTGCGACTCCTGTCGGGTCGCGCTGATGTGGCGGTCGACCAGTTGTCACCCGCGCTCCTGCCCGGCCTTGAGCATCGGAGCGACCTGTCGATCGCATCGGTTACGAGCACCAACGTCGTTTACCTGTCGGTGAATCACCGTCGCGAGTCGCTGCGACTACAAAGTGTTCGCAAGGCGCTCAGTCTCGCGATCGATCGGGACCGGATCACGAGGACGTTTCTCGAGCATCGCGCGCGCCCTGCCGCGGGGCTCTTGCCGTTTGTCGTGCAAGAGCCGCAGCCTTTTGATCCGGGTGCAGCACGTGCGCTTCTCAGAGGTTTGCCGCATCTTGCACTAACGCTGCTCACCTCGAACGATCGCGGGCGCGTTACCATGGCGCGCTACTTGGCGCAGCTGCTCGCCGACGTCGGCGTGACGGTGGAGATTGTCGCGCTCGAGTTTGGCACTTTGCTCGGTCGCCTCAATGGTGGCCAATATGATCTTGCCATGTTACAATTGCCGGACGTGTCAGAACCGAATGTTCTTGGGCACTTTTTGCATTCTGAGTTCGTGCCGCCGCGGGGAGCGAACCGTGGCTACATAGCCGATGCCGCGTTGGACAAGATGATTGACGAAGGCCGCGGCGAGCTCGATTCGGGCAAGCGCGCTCGGGTCTATGCGCGCCTGGACGCACACATTCGCGAGACGCTGCCCGTGATTCCTCTGTGGCACGAGGACCACGTGGTGGTTGTCAGCGCGCGCGCGAAGGGATTCGTTCCAGCGCCTGACGGTCGGTGGTCGCTTCTCGCGTCATTGCCTTAGCGCGTTCAGGCTGCTGATCATCGAACGCGAAAAAAACCACTGTCGTCGATGCGAATGACTCGCTCCTTGAGCAGTTGCCCTGCCGCGCGTTTGAAGGCCTTCTTGCTTAGACCAAGCGCGCCGCGGATTTCCTCAGGACTCGAATGATCGCCAAGAGGCCGCGCCGTTGGGTCGCCGATCCATGCCTTCAGCTTCGTTGCGTCGTTCTCTCGCTCAACGTGTGCGTGCGCACGAAGCGACAGTTCGATTTTTCCGCTCGCGAGGATGTTGCTCACGCGAAAGCGAGCCGCCTCGCCTCGCGAGAGGGTATGCGGCTCAGTCGCTGGAACGAGTCCCAAAAACCCACGCTCGACGATGACAAAGAGGCCGATGGCGGGATCGTTGCGCCACGCTTCGCCACAGACCCATTCGTCGCGATCGAATTGTCCGTTCGGTTCGCTCACGAGTTCAGCGACGCGCATCGTCGCAGCGAAGCGACCGCTACTGTCGATGTAGAGGCCGAACGGATGTCGCTCGCCGACATGTAGCTCACGCGTTTGCTCCGCGAAGGGAACGAGCAGCTCTTTCGGCAGCCCCCAGTCGACGAATGCACCGATACTTCCTACGGCGGTCACCTCGAGAAACGCGACGTCGTTCAGCTTGAGCTTCGGTTCCGTCGTGGTTGCGAGTGGACGTCCTTCGGAGTCGAGGTACACGAAGACGTCAAGGGACTCGCCGACTTGCGCACCTTCCGGAATTTCTGGACCAAGCAGCAGAAGCTCGCGGTCGTCGCCGTCGGCCGCCGCAACGTTGAGAAAAGCACCCTGCGGGCCGAAGCGGGCGATTGGTAAAGAAGTGGAACGACCGAGGATGGCGTCAATGGACATGAGAGCCGCCACTCCTTACCCG
>JAHFDY010000111.1 GCA_023248735.1 Myxococcales bacterium | reverse complement strand
GGGATCGGCAAGAGACCGCGCGAAAAGCTGTAACGCGCGTCGCGAAAGCGAATGAGAAGCGCGTGCGGGACGATGACAAGAGGCAAGATCCACGCGTTGTGCTTCGTGTTCAGCGTGAGACCGTAAACGATGCCGAGCAAGATTGAGCGTGCAAAACTCGGGCTCTCAGCGCTGCGGTAGTACGCGTAGAGCGTGCCGATCCACATGCACACGATCGGCATGTCAAAGCATGCGAGGTGTGCGTGGTAGAAAACCGTCGGCATAAGCGCGAGCAAGAGTGAGGCGATAAGCCCTGCTTGTCGCGAGAACACCCGCGCACCGAAGAGATACGTGATCCAAAGCGCGATGCCGCTCATCACCATACCGGGGAAGCGGAATGCAGTGCTCATGTCCGAAAAGACATGAAACTTATCGAAAAAGAGCATCTTCGATATCGCGAATAGGCTCTTGATGAACGCCGGGTGCTCGTGATTGGCCGCCCATACGTTGTCGATGGCCGGTTGTTTCAGCGCGCTCGCCGGACGCTCTGCGAGAAGCGTGAACCATCGCGCGTACTCGTTCGCCGCTGAAAAATAAAAACCCTCATCGCGTGCAAAGCCCAAGTTTCGAGCGGTTTTGACGAGCCAAGCGACGTAGCTTGTCGCGAGTAAGGCACCGATCAGTTGGTCGCGCCACGTGGTCTTCGCAAGGTCACTCATGGCACGCCTCGGGTCGTCGCTTCGAAGCAGTACGCGCGCCTGCCGGCACTGGGTGATGTCAGCGCAAATTCGATATTGGCTTTTTGCGAAAATCCGTTGGTTGGAAATCGAAATTCCTTCCAAGCCTGACCATCGATATGGGTGTCTCGTCCGACCAACTGGTCATTCACTTTCGCTTCCAGAGAGATGGGCGCGCCGTCGAGGTTGCGCTCGTGTTCGGCATAGATTCCGTGGTGACCGACAAGAAACTTGCCGATCTCGACATCACGAAAAACGACGCGCAGCGGCGAACCCTCGTTGCCTGGACGAGCAAGAATGCACCGCCTCGGTCGATAGGTAAGATCGGCGATCACCGTGATGCCGGCCATCGATCCGTTCTGGCAACCGAAGCGCACGCCCGGTATCGCCGGCCCAAATCCGAGGTTGCCGGTCTGCATGGGCACGCGCACAAACGGGCAATCGGCTGTGCCAGACGTGACGCCTGCGTGAGAAGGTTCGAACTGCGACAGAAGATCGACGACACGGCCTTCATCGCTCGGGTTCGTCCGTATGCGAACGGCGATCTTGCCAAAACGTTTCTCCTCAGTGACCGGCCAGGACCCAACCTCGGAAGCCGTTTCACCACGCACGGATAGCTCGACCACGCGCTTGTAACGCTGAAAATCACCAGGCGCCATGCGCTCGAGCGTGGCGAATTCACGGCCAAATTCCGCGCGTGCGTTGGGCTCCTCCCACCGAGGCGCGATGACGATGCCGTCCGTATCACCAGAGTTCTTCACGGTGTCGATCACCGCGTTCTTTGCCGCTCGCCAATCTGCGCGCGCAACGTGCGAAGTTACCTGGGCAACATGCGCCACGGCTTCGACGAGCCCAACGGCCGGGATGACCAGCGCGAAGAGCCACGCGCGCGACACGCGTTGCTGTACGGCTCTTACCGCGCTCGCTTCACTCGTCACGACGAGCCGACGCTACACTTCCGGGATGGCTGGGTAAAGGTAACGAGATAGAGTGACGCTCAATGTCGGTGTCACGGTCGTCGTCCTATCCCCCGTGGTTCTTTTGGCTCGTTGCACTCGTGTGCACTGCGCCCGCGTGGATTGTGAAGCACCCGCCGCTGCAGGACATGCCAATTCATCTGGCAACGTTGCGCATTTTGCATGATCACGGCAATCCGGTTTTCGGGCTAAGTGCCTATTATCAGGCGAACCTCTTTCATACGCAGTACTTGCTTTATTACCTTTGTGGAACGTTGCTGGCGTACCCGCTTGGGATCTTCAAGGCGAACGTCGTGCTCATGTCGTTCTATCTTGGAGGTACGCCGCTCGCTCTGCGCGAGCTCCTCGCCTCGCTTAGAAAAGACGAACGATTGTGCCTTTTCGTGGTGCCGCTGCTCGTGAGCACGATGTTTCGCATAGGGCTCTTGCCGTATCTGATCGGCACGCCGCTGATGCTCTGGGCTCTCGCGGCAAGCGTGCGGCATTTCGATGAACCAACGGTGAAACGTGGGATTGCCGTCGGGCTATTGGCCATTCTGGTTTTCTATTCACACATTATTCCGTTTGCAATTTTTGGCTTCGCGTTTGCGCTGCTCTTTCCCTGGACCAAACCGTCAAGCTGGTTGAGGTTTGGGGCGCCGGTGGTGCCGTCTCTCGGGCTACTCGGTTGGTGGTTTTCGTCGTCTGAGGCGGGGAAGACGGCGGGTGGGGGCTTTCGCAAACTGCTCGAAACCGCGCCGCTGGGTCGCAAATTGCCGGAGATGCTCACTTGGCTCACCGATGCGTTTAGCGATGACACGGACGAAATCGTCCTTGTGGCGATCGGTTTGCTCGCGTTGGTCGCGCTTGGCCTCTCGGCCGGCGACAAGGAGCGCAAGTCGAGCATCGCACGTCGATTTTGGCTCGTCCCCGTGGCGTGCGTCGTTCTTTACTTTGCGACGGGTAGTGAACTGCCCCCATTTTGGCTCTTCTGTGAGCGATTCCCGATTACTGCGGCGATGACCGCGATTCCGCTCTTGCGGTTCCCGATAGGCGCTCGAGGCGCCATGCTGACGGTGGCACTTCTTGGCGTCGGTGGCGCGTCGATCGTGAATACCTGCAAGCACTTCATTCATTTTGAGCTGAAGGAAGTTGGGGCGATCGACGAGGCAATCGAAGCGATCGGACCTCACAAAAAGGTTGCGGGCCTCATTTACGACAAAGGCTCAGAGACCGTTCCGATGGCACCGTTCCTTCACTATGTCTCGTATTATCAGGTTGAAAAAGGCGGCTTAGTGCAGTTCTCGTATTCGGGTTTTCCACATTGGCCCGTGCAGTACGTAAGAGGCGCCGCTCCACCGAATAGCGACCCGCTTCGCTTGCGCTGGGAGTGGACACCGGAACAAGTGTCGGTGAACGAGCTCTTCCCCTTCTACGACTACGTGCTCACGCGAGGTTCGGGCTTTCGGCCTCCACCGGGAACCTTCCACATCAAATGGGCGCGCGGGCCGTGGACAGTGTGGGAGTCGGAACTTCTTGCTGCGAAGCCCACCGAAACGCGATAGGTTCCGGGCCGACATGGCGCAGTCAAAAGCAAAGTCATTCGATAGCCAAACTGTACTCGCTGCCGGCACGAAGGTAACCGGTCGCGTCAGCGGGTCCGGTGAACTCGTGGTTGAGGGCGCGGTCGAAGGCGAAATTGTGCTCACCGGCAATCTCACGATCGGCCAAGGCGCGCAGGCGACGGGCGACGTTCGCGCGTCAGACGTCACGGTCGAGGGCACGCTCGATGGCAACATCGATGCGCAGGGCCTGGTGCAAATCGGGCGAGGCGCACGGGTCACCGGCGACGTGTCCGGCTCGGGCATCGCGATCGAGGAAGGCGCGCAGTTTTCAGGCAAGCTCGACTTTGACTTTGAGCTACCCGCCGCCCTTCGTTGAGAATTTTTCAGGATCATTCGTCACTCGAGAGGTTACGTTATGGCAGGCACAGTGATTGGTTCGGGGATTAGCATCGAAGGCGAAATCACCAGCGACGACGACCTCGTCATTTCAGGCAGCGTGCGCGGCAAGGTTATCGGCAAAGAGAACGTGACGATCGAACAAGGTGCGTCGGTCGAAGCCGACGTTTCGGGCTCCTCGCTCACCGTACAAGGATCGATCACGGGCAACATCAGCGCCGCTGATCGCGTCGACCTGCAAACAGGCGCGCGCGTGATCGGCAACGTTCGCGCGGCACGCTTCACAATCGCGGACGGAGCCCAGTTCAAGGGCAACGTCGACATGGACGTCTAAGAGAAGCGCGAGGACGGAAACAACATGGCTGACGTCACTGTCATCGGGCAAGGCACAACGGTTCGCGGTCGCATCAGCGGTGCGGTCTCTCTCGAAATTCAAGGTCACGTCGACGGCGAAATCAGCATCGACGGTGAACTCACGATCGATCGCGATGGCCTCGTATCGGCGAACGTCGATGCTCGGGTCATCGTCGTGCGCGGCGCGGTCAAAGGCGACCTTGTTGCGCACGATCTCGTGTCGCTCGAGGCTGGCGCACGCGTCGTCGGTGATCTCAAGGCACCGCGCATCGCGATTGCGCAGGGTGCGCTCGTGCGAGGCCAAGTTCAGGCGGGCGGCGACGGGTCGTCAAGAAAACTGACTTCTCGCGCCCAAGTCGCCAAGCCGGTGGCACGCGTCGAATCGGTTTCGCGGGTGGAGCGAACGGCGCGGCCCGAAGTGAAGGTTGCGCCTGCTGCGCGCGTCGTGCCTTCGAGCCTCGCGGTAGCGCGATCAGCCAACGGATCATCTGGCCACGAGCGCAAGGCACCGCCGCCCCCTGTCGTGCCCGTGCTGAAAAAGGTCAAGGGCGCCATCGCCAAGCGCAAGTAGCGCATGAATGCGCGCGATCAGCTTCTCGCTCTTCTTCGAACCCACTCGTTTGAACGCAAGCGTGTGCTCCTCGCTTCAGGACGTGAGAGCGACTTTTTCATCGACTGCAAGCAGACCATTCTGCAAGCCAAGGCGCACGCGTTGGTGGGTGCAATCATGTTACCGCTGGTGATCGATTTTGCGCCGAACGCGGTCGCAGGCGTCGAGCTCGGTGGCTGCCCGCTCGCGAGTTCGGTGGCATACGCATCAGCGTCGTGCGGTACGCCGCTTGACGCAATTTACGTGCGCAAGGAAGCAAAGGACCACGGAAGCAAGCGCGACCTGGAAGGTAACGCTCATCTTCCTGCCACCGCGAAGGTCGTGCTTCTCGAAGACGTGGTCACGACGGGTGGGTCGACGCTAAAAGCGATCACGAAATTGCGCAGTGCAGGTTACGAAGTGCCCGCGGTCGTTTGCCTCGTCGATCGCGAGGAGGGGGGTCGCGAAGCGATCGCCACGGCAGCGCAGGTAGCCGTGGTGAGCGTGTTTCGACGCAGCGATTTCATGGGGTAGCGCGCGTCCATCCGGAAAATCAAAGGCGACCCCCTTGCGTTGCAATCACAATGATATCATATTGATTGCAGGAGGCTCTGCCATGATTCGCGAAGTTCGCCGCTCGACCGTTCCAGGCGGCGTGATGCTGGGTGCAATTGCTCTTCTTCTCGGACTCGAGTTGTTCACGCTTTCCACGGTGCGTGACCATCGCGGCGGCGATCCGATCACGGTGTTCGTGCTCGCGCTGATTCCCGCCGTGGCCGTGTTCATCACCAAGGGCTTCTTCACCGTGAAGACCAATGAAGCGCGGGTGTTGCAGCTTTTCGGACGCTATGTCGGCACCGCAAACGAAGCCGGGTTGCGATGGGCCAATCCGTTCTTCACCAATCAACCCGTCGCGCTCAGTGCGTTCTCGTTTGAGACCAACGTGCTCAAGGTCAACGACCTTGACGGTAACCCCGTCGAGATTGGCGCCATCATCGTGTGGCGCATCACAGACTCGGCGCAAGCGGTGTTCGCGGTCGGTGACTGCCGAGCATTCGTGCAGGTGCAGTGCGAGGCGGCGCTTCGAACCCTCGCCATGCGCTACCCATACGACGCACATTCCGCTGGTGAGCACTCGCTCCGCGGAGACACCGCGGCGATCGTCGAAGAACTCTCAACGGAGCTTCGCTCACGCGTCGCGCTTGCGGGCGTTGAAATCGTCGAGGCGAACATTGGTCACCTCAAGTACGCGCCTGAGATCGCGCAAGCCATGTTGCAGAGGCAGCAGGCGAAAGCCATCATCGCCGCGCGGCAACTCCTCGTCGAAGGCGCGGTCAGCATCGTCGAAATGGCACTCGCCAAACTCGCCGAACGCGATGTGGTCAAGCTTGATGACGAACGCAAAGCAGCCATGGTGTCAAACCTTCTGGTTGTGCTCTGCGGTGAGCGCACCGCGCAACCCGTCATCAACACGGGCACCCTCTACGGAGGCTAAGTGGCTGAAAAGAAGTCGTTCCTCTTGCGAATCGATCCCGCGCTCTACGACGCACTCGCCCGTTGGGCGCGGGATGACTTGCGCAGCCTCAACGGCCAGATCGAGTTTGTCTTGCGACGTGCACTCGGCAGCGCGAATCGCTCGGTCAATGAAGACGCAGATTCAGAAAAGTGACCCACTGCTTTCCGCATAGCTCAACGCTCGTCTGACGCGCGCAAGCCGTAGCGCTCGAGGAGACGATGTGCGAACTGGCGTGACACACCCATCGCTTCTGCGGCGCGCGTGACGTTACCCCCGTGCTCCTTCAACTGTGCGCGCAGATACTCCCCTTCGAACTGTTCAACAACGCGCTCACGCGCTTCGCGCAGGGTGAGGCCCATGAAGCTGTCGGTTGCAATTGACGCAGCTGCATCAGAACTTGCTGACTTTTGCGTTCCGATTGCGCGTTCGGGACTTTCGGGAAAGAGGTTGAGCCGCGCAATCGCGTTGCGCAACTCGCGAATGTTGCCAGGCCAAGAGTGCGCTTGGAACATCGCAACGGTAGCGTGCGGAAGCGCCTCGCGTGAGGGTCCCCGGAAGCGCTCGACAAGGGCTGGGATGTCTTCTTTTCGTTCGCGAAGGGGCGGGAGTCGCGCGTCGACAACGGCCACCCGGTAGAAGAGGTCTTCACGAAAACTACCGGCGGCAATCTGCAACCCCAAATCGCGGTGCGTTGCCGCGATAATGCGCACGTCGAACGCCGTCCATTCGCTCGAGCCAAGGCGTTTTACGCGGCGCGCCTCGAGGGCACGCAACAACTTGGGCTGCAAATCGAGGGGCAACTCGCCGATCTCGTCGAGAAAGAGCGTCCCCCCATCAGCCTCTTCGAAAACACCTGCGCGTGCGCTATGCGCGCCGGTAAACGCTCCCTTCACTTGCCCAAAGAGTTCCGACTCCAGAAGCGATGGCGCGATGGCGCCGCAATCGAACACGACGAATGGCCCCTTTTCGCGGGGACTCGCGTCGTGGATCGCACGCGCGATGAGCTCCTTGCCCGTGCCAGACTCGCCGCGCAGGAGCACCGTTTCGTCCGATGCCGCCACACGTTCGAGTTGGGCAAAGAGCGCGCGCATCGCGATGCTCTCGCCGATTGCTTCGCCGAAATGGGACGCCGTCGACAGCCGAACGGTCGTGGGATCGCCAATCGCGATCACCTTGAGTTCTGTTTTGCCCAACGACACAAGCACGCCCGGCGGAAGGATCGCCTCGATGACGGGAACGTTGCCAACGAGCGTGCCATTCTTGCTGTCGAGATCGCGAATCACGACACCACGCTCAACTAGGGAAAGCGCAACATGCCGGCGCGACACCTTCGGGTCGTCAATCACCAACTCGCACTCCGGTGATGTGCCAACCGTCACCGATGCGAACTTCAGCGGCGCCTCGACCTCGAGCCCGCTCTCGCTTCGCGCGCGAACAACCAGCGATGGGAGCTTGACTGAACTGCGGCGGAGCTCAGTCAGCGTGCCTGGAAATTCGTTCATGCCCATCCCAAACGCGAGCGTACCAGCTTACCGATCTTTGTGTGCCAGCCGCGGGCGCATGCGACCCGGCTGTGTTACACCGCGCCACGGAACACTGGGATGGATCGCTACGAAGTGCACAGCGAAATAGCATCGGGGGGTATGGCAGAGGTCTACCTTGGCCGCACTCGCGGCGAGGCTGGATTTTCCCGAACGGTTGCGATCAAGCGCCTGTACCCACAGTTTGCCAAGGACCCTGCGTTTGTCGCGATGCTCATCGACGAGGCCCGACTCGCGGCCCGAATTCATCACCCCAACGTTGTCGCCGTACTGGATGTTTTCAGCGAGGGAGGCGATCTTTCGCTCGTCTTGGAGTACGTGGTCGGCGAGTCGGTTGCCGCCCTTTTGATTGCAGCGCGGAGCCGTCACGAGACAATTCCGGCTGCAATTGCGGTGAGTTTCATTTCGGGCGTACTCGCCGGTTTGCATGCCGCACACGAAGCCAGAAGCGAAAAAGATGAACCACTCGACATCGTTCATCGCGACGTTTCGCCGCAAAACGTGCTCATCGGCGTCGACGGCGTAGCGCGGCTTCTCGATTTCGGCATCGCAAAGGCGCGCGTTCGTATCCAATCCACGCGCGACGGCACGCTCAAGGGGAAGCTACGCTACCTCGCGCCCGAGCAGCTCGAAGACGGAACCGCGACAAGGCGCTCCGACATCTACGCGACGGGAATCGTGCTCTGGGAGGCGCTCACAGGCGGACGGCCATTCGAAGGTGAGAACGAAGGGGCCGTCGTGGCTAAGATTTTGGAGGGCATGCTTCCTCCACCAAGTCAGGTCGTCGCAAGCATTCCCGCTGCGATCGACGCGATCGTCGCGCAGGCCACGGCGAAGGATCCTGCGGCCCGATTTCAGACAGCACAAGATATGCAGATCGCGCTTGAACGCGCACTAAGGCCCGCTACACCGCGCGAGGTTGGAGCTTGGGTCGCCGATGTTGCCAAAGACGCCCTCTTGCAACGTGCCAAACTTGTGCGCGCCATCGAGAGAGGCCACGCACCGGTCGCACGCGCAGCGCGCATCCCAGGAAGCACCACCGAAACGTTTGTGCGGCCCGCACTCGGCGCGACAACGTCAACGTCATTGACGAAAGAGGCCTCCGCCCGAGATGCGAGCCAAAAGACCAAGAGCAGTGTTCCCGTGTGGGCTGCCTTCGTTGCCATCGCGCTGGGACTGTCGGCATTTGGTGCGTGGAAAACGCAACGGCCCGGGAGCCAGTTTTCGTCATCACCCCCCGAACCCGTACCTGCCGCACCGTCACTCACAGTTCCGAAAGTTGACGAATTGCCCGCGCCAACGCTCCAGCCCCCGGGCGTGCCTTCAAGCGCCACGACGTCAGGAGGAGAGCATTCGACCAGCAGCAGTGTGCCGAACATGCGCGCAAAGACGCCACCGATTGCCTCGCCCGCTGTTTCGACAAAGCGGGCGTCTTGTGATCCGCCCTATTGGGAAGACGCGAACGGCATCCGGCGCGTGAAGCGAGAGTGTCTCTGATGCGCGTGGTGGTCTGTGCCATTGCCTTCACGTTGATTGCAACCACCGCGCGCGCAGACGACGCCTTGAGAAACGAGCGATGCGCGAGTTCCTACGAGAGCGCGCAACTGCTGATGAAGAGCCGCAAGCTCATCGATGCAAGTCGCGAACTCGAGACGTGCTTGGCGAGCTGTCCTGGAAACCTCGTGCGCGATTGCGAAAAATGGATCGACGAACAAAGGCGCTGCATAGCGAGTGTCGAGCTCGAAGTGCACGACGCTTCTGGAGCGCCCCTTGCCGCCGAGCAGGTTGAAGTCGACGGCCGTTCGTTGGGTGCAGGAAAGTCGCTTCGCAATTTCGCAGTCGATCCCGGCGTGCACGTGTTTCGCGTGACGGTGTTGGGGCGCGGTGCGCGAGAAGTCACAGTGACGCTGGCGCAAGGTGAAAAAAGCCGCAACGTCTCGATCGTATTTGCTTCCCGCATCGACGTCGCGATCGCTCCTAGCGCACCACCAGTTGTGCCAAAGGCGCCGCGCGAACGACGCATCCCGGCGGCCGCGTACGTGCTTACTGGTGTGGCCATCGCGAGCGCCATCGTCGGCGGCGCGCTCGTCATTCACGGCATCGCAAAACGAGCGGACCTCGCTTCAACGTGTGGCGCCAATGGCGGATGCGATGCAAGCGACCTTGACAAGGTTCGCGCCGAATGGCTTTGGGGAGGCATCGCCCTCGGCGTTGGAGGGACCTCGCTTGGCGCCGCAGCCATCGTGTTTGCCGTGACGCCTCAAAACCCACCGCAAGCCGCCCAAGCGATCGCAAAAGTGCCAGCGCCATACGGCTTATGGGTGAGCGGCTCCTGGTAACCGAGTACCTTTGGGCAACGATGCCCGATCGCTTCATCGAGATGCACTGGCGCTGCGACGCTTGCAGATTCGAGAACCTCGGACGATTCATGGTTTGCCAAAATTGTGGCGACCCGAAAAGTAGCAACGAAAGTTACGAAATGCCGCGCGACACGAGCGCCGCGGAAACGGTAACGAACGCTGAACACTGTACGCCGCGCTCTGCAACGAGACTCGATATCGCGAGGAGCCCCGATTCCGCATGGTCGACAAAACGCGACAGGTCCCGAAGTACCGGCAGCAGCCAGTCATGATGGCTTGGTTTCATTACAAAGCTAGGGAATGGACGTTAGTCTCTACGGTTGACAATCAAGGATCCGAACTACCGGCGTCTTGGCCGAAACTCGATGCTTCCTGGAAAGCGGAACCTCTGAGAGACAACGAGGCGAGCCCTGTTGCGATTGACGACACGCACCGGCTCACCTTAGTGCGTACGGCAAAAGCCACGCTCACGTCAGCGACTGCATCAGGGGCACTGACCTTTGATGCGACGGAAGATGAACTTGCGACGACCTACGCCAAAGGCGCCGCGCACGGCGCGATCGCGACAAACGGCGAACTTGTTAGGCTTACCAAATAGGGCCGTGAGCTCGGCCAGCGCTCGTGTAGACCTAACGCGGTGCGCACAATCGTCGTGGGTGCAGGTTCGGCGGGGGGCGTGATCGCAACACGTCTGTCGGAAGACGCGCGCCACGAAGTGCTCCTCATCGAAGCAGGGCCCGACTACCCGAACGCAATCGCGTCGCCGAAGACGCTTCCGACCGATCTGCGCAACGGTCGCGAGAACTCGTTTCGCCGGCACGACTGGAACTACCAGTACAGGGCGACGAATCACCCCTTCTGGAGTGCGTTTGCGGTGCCCTTTCCGCGAGGCCGCGTGATGCGGATCATCGAGCGTCAACACATGCATCGCGCTTCGCGGACAACCCTACGACTACGACGAGTGGGCGCGGTTGGGTCTACGCGAGTGGGCGTTCACTGCGTGCCTCCCGGCTTTCAAACGCCTCGAACACGACCTCGACTTCGACAACGAGTGGCACGGACAAGATGGCCCGATCCCCATTCGTCGGCACCCCGAAGAGGAACTTGCCCCGTGGCAAGCGATCTTCCTTGAAGCTTGTCGTCAAGTTGGTTTCCCATCGTGCGCGGACACAAACGACCCCACGACGACCGGCGCCGGGCCTCACTCGATGAACAAAGTGGACGGCGAACGCATGGGCGTTTTGCGTACGTACCTCACCGCTAAAGTCCGCGCTCGCAACAACCTTCACATCGTTCCCGACACATTGGTTAGGCGCGTGCGACTGCGGAACGGCGTTGCCTACGCGCTCGAGGTGGAGCGATTCGGACGCGTATTTGAAATTGCAGGCGATCGATTTGTCATCGCCGCGGGCGCAATCGCGAGTCCGGGGATTCTTCTTCGATCGGGCATCGGCCCCGAGAACGAAGTCCGACGCATGGGCGTAGAGCCTCTCATTTCCGTGCCTGGTGTCGCTCGCAAACTCTTGGACCATCCTGGAGTGGCAGTTTTTTTCTGGCCGAAGAGGCGCGGGTTCTCGCTTCCTTCCACGCACCCTCTCATTCAAAACGTGTGCAGGTACACCTCAGCCGGAAGCGAATGTCCCAGCGACATGCAACTGCAACCGGGATCGTTTGTGCCACTCCCTGACAAGTCGTTTCCTCTTGTGACCCTTGCGGTGTGCCTCGGAAAGCCCATCGCTTCCGGCACGCTGCGCTACGAGTCGGCACACGTGCATGATCGACCGAGCATTCGAAGCGGCCTTGGCGCGTCGATTGAGGACCAACGGCGCATCCGCGAGGCGCTTATGTGGATCGGCAAACTCGCGCGCACAAAGGAGGTCAGTAATGTCGTCAACTTTATTTACCCTTCGACGCGACCTTTCGATAACAATGGCAATTTCCGAGGCCCGCTATGGCAGGTCATGGGCTCGGGTTATCACCCTTGCGGTACCATCCCAATGGGAACTGACGATGATCCCTTTGCGGCAACTTGTGGACGAGGACGGGTGAGAGGCACGCGCGGTCTTTTCGTCGCTGATGCGAGCCTCTTTCCGACGATCCCGAGCGCGAACACCAACCTCCCCACCCTTATGCTTGGTGAGCGTTTCGGTGAGTGGTTGCGAGATGACGTTAGCCTATGAACTACGCCCCTACCCGATGAGCTGAAGGGAGTTCGACTGCGCAGCATTCTGTAGTGCCTGCATTTGCATTCCGAATGCGACGCGCACGTTGTTGGTTGCTTGGTTGCTCGTGCTCGACCCGTAGTCGAGGTCGGCGATACGACTCTTCGCCTCCGCGCCGTTGACGTACGCCGAATCGAGCGAGTTGGCTATCACCTCTGACGACGCTTGCGATGCGCCAACCGCCCCTTGCTGAGTGTTCAGCGTGTCGATCGCCGCATCCACCGCAGCGAGAGCCGACGATGCACCTGCTGAAGTCGTCACGTTGATGCCGGAGAATCCAAGCGCCACCTGCGTCATGTCTCCGAGTGAGAACGTCTGCGAATCGCCAACGTCGGGCCCTGCCTGAAAGGTCGTCGAGAGGGTTCCGTCGAGGAGCTTCTGACCGTTGAAATTCGTTCCCTTTGCGATTTGATCCATCCCCTGACCAAGTTGGTCGATCTCTTGCTGGATGGCATTTTTTTCCGACGCGCCGGTGCTCCCGTTCGAAGCTTGCATCACCAGCTCACGGATGCGTGTCGCGGATTCCGTCAGCTGCTGAATCGCACTGCCCGCGGTGTCGCTCATCGAAAAGCTGTCACCGACATTGCGTGACGCCTGCCGGTTGCTCACGAGGTCACTGTTCAATCGTGTCGCAATTGCGAGCCCAGCTGCATCATCGCTCGCGGAAGTAATCCGCTTGCCGCTGGAGAGTCGATTCGCCTCGTTGCGCTGATCTTTGAGCGACTGGGCGAGTGCAGTACTTGAAATCACGGTCATCGGGCACCTCCGGCGTGTCGTCGTCCGAAGACGACTGCAGCTCGAAATTCCCGTCGCCCGCAATGTACGGCCCACGACGTTTGGGTTCTATCCATGGTGAGCGGACCGCCCCGCCAAACCTTGAGTCCGGAACTTTGAATGAGACGACGATTTTTGTTTATGTCGTCTGGTCGTGGAGCGCGCAACCACATCCTCCTGCACCCCACATCGCCACACCGGCGAATGATGTAGGCGTGATTTGGCCCTTTGCCGTCGGCTGGGCCAGCTACCTTTGGCTTCCTCGATGTCGTTGCTGAACGCACGTAAAGCCCCCTAACGGGGCCCCCACACTTGCCCGTTGTCCATGAAGGCACCACCATGAGAAACCTCAAAGCGCGCAATTTCTGCCTCATCGCCGCATGCACACTTGGCGCGTTTCTCGCGCGCAACGGCGAGTCCGCTCAACCTGCTATTGCGAAAAAAGCGGCCGTCGCGACGAAGAGGCCGTCGCTCGTGCCCTTCGGGAAGATATCCGCCGCACTAAGCGCCTTGCCTGAGTTCTCCGTGAACCTCGACAAGACCCTCAAAACGTCCATGAAGAAGCGGCGAGACTTTGCGTGGAAAATCGTGGCCAAAGTTTTCGCCCCAGTCGACGTGAGCTCGAGCGCGTACACCGGCACGCTCCCGACTTGGCAGACCTGGTACGGGGAGGACGACTTTAAGGACATCTACGCCGCGTACCGCAAATCCGGGAGCACCGATTCAACGAGTCCTCTCAACTTGGTGACGACCAAGAACCTCGGGCGATCGCTTTCGAGCAAGAACCTCGGCAAGACGCTCAAGCAATTTACGCGGTTGCACAAGGTGAAGGGCCTCGGCACGAACCCGCTCCCCGAGCCGGGTACCGGCTTTGTGACCTACAGTCCGGGGATGATCGAGCACATGCTGAAGAACGCGACAAGCATCTCCAAGTGCGATCCCGACGCGTTTCCCGCAGACCAAAAGCCGAGCAAGGCGAAGAACACGTGGGCCATGTGTCTTCGGGCAGAGTTTCCCAAAGACGGCGTGATGATCAAGACACGCTGGGCAAAGCTCGCGAGCGGCATCAAGACGTACGGAACCACTGCAACCAACATGGAAACGATGTGGAACGCATCGAACGTAGGTCAGTTCGCTTCAAGCGGCACGGCCACCCCAGACGCCAGCACGATGTACACAGTCACCGACGAAGAAGGCGCCGTGTGGGGCCTCGAAGGCATGCACATCTCGACGAAAGACGTGCGCGTGTGGACCTGGGTCTCCCTTTGGTGGTCGAAGGCCACTGACAAGGACAAGGACTTCGGCGCCGACCGGCCGAGCACCGTCCCAGCGGCGTTGCCCGCCCTCGCGAACTACAAAATGTGCGTTTCGTCTGACTTCCTCGAAGGCGACACCGATCCGGGAAGTCACTACCGCAGCAGCGACCAGACCAAGTCTCTTGGCGACGCCCTCGATAAGGTCAAGTCTCTTGCCAATGGCTCCCAATGGTGCGCCAACCCGTATCTGGAGACATCGTTTTCGCGAACCAATTGCGTGGGCTGCCACCAAGGGGCGGGCGTCAACTTCGACGTGACCGCCACAACGCAGAATCGTGTGAATGGGATTCCGGACTTCGTATACGGCTTCGACAATATCAAAGACGCAATCGACTCCGAGAACGCGAGCTCGAAGTAGCCACGCGGCTAGGGAACAAAGTTGTTCTTCACGACACACTCACCGTCGGCATTAAGGTGCCCACCCGATGCAGCTGAGTACGCGAGATAGCTGGCGTAACTGTTGACCTTTTGGAACGACGTGCCATTGGTGTCGTACCTGACTTGCCCCGACGGCTCGGTGTAGTCGCTCACTTCGGTGCGCCACAGAAGGTGCTCACCGGTCTTCGT
The DNA here is from genome assembly GCA_023248735.1 of Myxococcales bacterium. Lineage (GTDB taxonomy): Bacteria > Myxococcota_A > Polyangia > Polyangiales > Polyangiaceae > JAHFDX01. The sequence continues at coordinate 956 of JAHFDY010000111.1, read as the reverse complement.
CTTGAATCCCGTAACGTCGACGTTCGCAAGGTCGTCGATTGAGACCGTGGCCGAACTGTCGTTCGTTCCGAACGTTGACGAATTTGCAGCGATGGGATCGAAGTGAAGCGGCGTGCCTTCGACGTTCAATTTGCTCCAAAACGCATGGTCGGTGTGAATCGTAATCTGCGTCGTTACCGATTTGTTCACGTCGGCTTGAATGCCACGCGGAAATTCGTCGCCGATCTTCTGTAAGTCGGTGTTGCGGCAATTGAGATACGAAGACGGATTCGTCAGCCCCAGCGTAAATCTCACGCTCTTGGGCATCTTCGCAAAAGTGCTCCCCGCCAAACGAGCGGGCGCCTTGTACGTCGCGGTTCCTTGGAGCACCATCGCGTAACCCTTTCGGGTTGCCTCTTCATAGACGGCGAGACCGGCGCCATCGAGATTCACGATCTTCGCGTTCTTCGATGCGGCAAGCGTGTCGTAACTGAACGCGTAGCGCGTTGCGGGATCGAAGTTAGCGACCTCCTTTGTGAACGCGGCAATCGCAACGGTCTTTTCGTTCGCGTCACCACTCTTGCCGGTAATGCTGCCACCGAGCGTGACGTCGACCGCGAAGGGCCCTGTTGCCTCGGCAACGAGCGCGCCCAATTTGTCGGGGGCGCCAGGATCCTTATCGGGGTCGGCGTTTAGGCGAATGTTGCCGAGCGTCAAGATGACGTGTTCGAAGCGCACTTCCCATCCATCGACGAACCCGGGAGGATCGCCTTCGGCGAGCGATGCCGAGGTCCAATCGTAGCCAGTGACCGCAAGCGACTCGCCCGATACCGTGACGAAGAATCCGCCCTTGCCTGGATCGGTCGGCGCGACAAAGGGTCCGTTGTCGATCGGCGCGTCAGCACCTGCATCTACCGGAGTCGCGTTGATGGAGTTGCAGGAAACAATGGGTGTGGAGACAACAGCCGCCACAGCCA
>JAHFDY010000003.1 GCA_023248735.1 Myxococcales bacterium | reverse complement strand
CGAGTCGATCGATGGCGTGCTGATAGCACCGTCCGGGTAGCCGTCTCTGTTGGTATCTTCGAGTCCGTCCGGAATGGCGTTGGCATTGCTGTCGATAATGCCGCTGCTGCTTGAAACCGTTTTGGGGGCGGCAGCAAGATCGCTTGCAAACGATCGAATTTCCTGCGCACCCACGTCGTCAAGGATGACGAGCAACACGTTGCGATGCTTCGTCGGCAATGCGTGTACGCCACTGGCTGAAGAAAAGGACGAAACCGAGAAGACCGCACCCATGGCGGCAATTAATGAAAGGCGGTGCATATGAAACCTCCGCCTACCCCAACTCTTGTTGTGCGGGTCACAGGTCGGAAGTCAACTCAACTCGCTACCGCAAGATGTTCCATCCACGCCAGACAGGGCGCGCCAGCATGAGCGGGTGCGTCGCGACGCACCGCCACCGCGAACGGATGCCAGCGAGACCGCTCTCGCCGGTCGTTTGCGTGGGTCTCGTCGCTACTTCTTGACCTTCAGATTGAAGGCGCCATCCGTAATCTTGACGCTCTCTTTGTCGTCCCAGGTCTTCGTGTCGATGCTGAAAGTTCCCTCGACGTGTTCGGCGTCCGCCTTGGTGATGACCACTTGCCCGGCCTTGCAGAAGAAACTAGCGTCGGTCGGCTCGTTTCGCTTGAAGAGGCATCCGTCGGGGCCAGCGGGAAACGTTCCGGCCTTTGGCTTGGTGTTAAGTGTCACCGTGATCTTCGAGAACTTCGCGTTTTCGTCACCCTTGAGGAGCGTGAGAAAGAGAGCGGGTGCACCCTTATCGGTGATGCCCTCTTCCGCATAGCTCCCCGCGGTCGTCGCCTCCCAAGCTGAGCCGTTGATCTTGCACGAGTTCGGCGCGGCGCCGGATCCTCCTGACCCATTCTTGTTGCAACCAGCAGCGCCAGCAAACGCGAACACGGTCGCCGATAGAATGCATGCCACTTGTAGCTTCATTTTTCTCTCCATCCGACTACCACTTGTGTGAACAAGCGTCCTCAAACTCAGGGTTGACGCGGAGCCGTTACTTCTCCGCTACGACCAGCTCAAACGCTTCCGTGAGCTTTCTGCCGCTCCCTTTGTCGTCGCCGGCGAGCGTCACTTCGATCTCGACGCGATCGCCGTCCTTCGCATTAGCGGGCGCGTAGTAAGTGTGCATTTCGGTCTCGAGCGCTGTCTCAAGCGTGGCAGCGGATACCCTTGCGGCTCGCTTAGCCTCGATCGCCGCCTTCAATGACGCGATCTTTGCCCCATCGCCGAAGTGGCCCGGCCCTTTGGTAACACGCCAAGTGTCATTTCGATCGGTCGTGACATCGAATGTGACCTTGTCGCCGATCGTGACCGCATCGATCGCCGGCTCGATTGCGATGGCCGGAATGATGCGAATGAGCACGAAGGTACGTTCGTCAGAGTCGTCCTGTGCGGTGACGGAGATAGGGTGCATACCTTCCTTCCACGAGGGGGCTGTGAACGTGAAGCCCTTTGCATCTTTTGCGGTCACCGTCCCGGTCGGAGACCCTGGCTCGCTCGTAGCGGTCACTGTGAAAGACTTGAAGTCGCCCGTGAGGTCGAAGTGTCGAGAGGCCCCGGCTTCCATCTCGGCGTGCCTTGAGCTGATGCTGAATCCTTGGCTCGACTTGGGTCTCGCGCCTGAGTACACGGCGGTGTCGCTCGTCTCGCACGGGTCGTTCGGCTCGTAGGGCTTGTCGGTGTGCGGTTGCGACTGGTGCATGAACAAGCGCCGGAACACCGAACACTCACGTGCAAAGACCATGGGAGTGAGCGTCGACTTTGTAGGTATCCAGTTGTGCGCCCATTGATTGCCGCCATCGAGGCCTCCATGCCATCCGTGCATGACGTTGAGGTCGCCCTTGATTTCCTTGATATCGCGGGACGGATTCGCGTTCAGATGTTCCTTCGAACCGAGCAGCCCGAGAAGTCTCTCGATTTCATTCGGTGGCAAGAACGTCATCTTGATGAGCTGCACGGTGTTGAATGCCGGCGCAAAATCGCGCCACTTAAAGTGCTCTTCCCCCGTTGCCTTTTTCGTCTTGAGACCCATCATCTGATTGAGCCCTTCGACCGAAGTTGCGATGCCCTTTTCGCTTCGCTTGCTGTTGGCGAGCTCTTGGAACGCGGTGCCGGTGCCCGCGTTGTGCTTCGCGGCGAACAGATCGTCGATGTATCCCGACGAGTGGGTCCAGCGGTCGGCCCACTTGCACATGTCGAGACCAAAAGACTTCTTAATCATCACGTTCGCGAACGACGCGGTCTTCACCTTAATGTCGACTGCGAATTCCAAGAATGGAGCGATCGCCTCAGCAAGGTGCTTCTCGAGGACTTGCTTAAAGTCCTTCACGAGATCGCGCACGCTCATGATGACTTCCGAAGCTTTGTCCGGCGCGCCAATCATGCGGATCCCGTAGGCCCACCAAAAATCGTGGAGCGCCTCAGATGCAACGCTCAGGGGTGACTTGCACAAATTCGTCGTCGAAGCCCTCCACTTTTCGGGGCCGCCTTGTTCGCACACCATGTCGACGGTGCTGGGCGGGCACGCTTTGTACCGTGGGTCGTTCTCGTTCTTGAGCATGAGCGGCTGCAAGACCGCGTGGCTTGTTTTTGGCCAGGCCAAAAGGCCTTCATCGATGTTCGAGATCCACTCCTCGTAGAACGGCACGACAACTCGGGAGAGCGCGTCGTGAAGTTTGAGCTCGACTTCGAGGCCCGTTTTCGCTCCTTGCGCAGCGATGACGGCGGCTTCGGCTTGGATGATTCCCTTGCCAGAATGCAGCGCTTTCTTCCTTTGCTTCTTTGCCTTTGTAAGCGTCGCTTTGGCGGTCTCGTAGCGGTCTTTGATTTTGTTGCGCTGAAGTTTGTAACGATCTCTCGTGGTCTTGAGTCGTTCTTTCAAACGACCGAAATGCCAAGGGATCGACTTGGCCTTCTGTGCGCCCGCGTGGTCGCGCAGCTGATACGAATCGAGGATCATCCGATTGAACTTCGCGATCCCATCCGTCATGCCTTGGTCGTGAACGAGTTGGTAAAGCGTCTTACCTTCGTGGGGCAGAAAGCGATGGTGAGCGAGTTCAGGCGTTCGTTCTCCGAGGTACCCCTCGAGGATGATGTGGCGAATGGCGTTCTCGCCGCCGTTGCCTGTGAGATCCCAGATGCCTCCGGTGTGCGCATTGACGAATGTGTGCGCGAAGGTGTCGCCGCCGCCGTGTCCGTACATGCCGAGCACGAACGCGCGATTCTCATCGGTGTTGTACTTTGCTTCGTGGAGACCGTTCCAACTTCGCTGCCACCAGTAGTCGGTGCCTGGGCCGCCAATGTTGGTGAGCGGATCGCTACCGGCGGGCGGATGGATGACGCACTGGCCTGTGCCGATGTCGGGGAGTCCGTCGGGACCAACCACGCCTGTGTAGTACGCACCAGGGTACTCGCGGATCGCTTTGACGATCGCAGGCGACGCCGTGAACGTGCCGATCGGGCCCTTGATGCGCTTGTCCGGATCGGTCGCCTTCGGATCGAGCTCGTCGATCGTGACCTTGCCGTCTTCAAGAAGATCCTCGACCGCCTGTTGCGCGAGGTAGACGTGCGTGGATGGTTTCCAAGCGTGAGCGCTCACGCTCGCGATGCCGACCGCCAGACCAATGCCCGCGCCACTCAGACGTAGTGCCATGTTCGTCCCCCTAGAGCGTGAAAACGCCGTCCGCTTCCGTTGGACGGAGCAACTCTGAATCTAAGGGGACCATTTGCGCGGCGTTCCGGGAAGGCTCCTTATTTGGAGTGGCGCAAGGTGCGCAACTTGCGCCTAGTGACCTACAAAATGAAACGCGCCGGAGATTTTGGGGTCTTCGGCGCGGCGTGTTGAATGTCAATTTGATTGACGATGCAAGCTCACTTGTCGTGCTTCTCTGCAACCCAATGGCACGTATCGGATTGTCGATAGGTCTTGTCTTTGAGGTCGCCGGTGACGAACTTGTAGTTGTGCCACTTGATCGCCAGACTCTTGTTGGGCTGCTTCTCGCCTAGCTTGGTCAGGCACGCGTCGAGGGCATCGCCTTTGTTGAAGTAGTAGTCGACCTTCTCGCCACTCTTGGTGGTGATGTGCAGGATCGAGTACTTGGCGTCCTTCTCGCCCTTGGCGCCTGATTCATAGTGCGCGACGCCTTTGTCCTTCGTGTCATCTGCTGAAGCCACGCTTGCTGAGGCAGAGATCGAAACCGCGCACAGTGCAATACACTTCGATAGATTCATTTGATTCCTCCCGAGGTCGTCCACACCCAGAATGGACGGCCTCAGGCGTGAACACTTAAGTCGGGCGCGTTAATTTCCCCTCATGTGGGTGTGTGCGCGCGGACTATCGATCGGGATTTGGTCGAAAATCAGGGGTGCATTCCGCTGCGACGGGTGCTGTGTGGAGCGCCAAATTGCGCATTGCTTCAACCAAGCGTTCGAGGCTCCTTAGCGAAGGACCGGCGTCCTTCATCAGCTCTGGCAAATCTGCGAGAAGATTCGCCTTTGCCTCGCCCGCTTTCGCGAGTGCACTAAACGCGATGAACCCCTCGGCGACTGCGACCAGCTGCCCCCCCGGGATGGACGCTGACTCGATCGCCGTCGTAAGTGATTGCACGGAAACGCCAGCGCTCAGGCCGAGTTGCGCAAGGTCTTTCCCCGAGCGCGCCAGGGGCGTCTTTTGGAACTGGTCGAGCGCGGCCCTTAGTTCCTTCAAGTCGCTGAGGATTGCACTCTTGTTTGCGTCAATGGCGCCTCCGCATGCGTTGACGTTCTGCCGCAACTGCCGTGGAATGATCTCCCCTAGATTCTTGATAGCAACGAAGAGTTTGCAACAGCGACCAACGTTCTTCGCAGTTTCGATGCCCTCGGGCGTACTTGCGATCAGTTTTGCGGCGCCGCTGATGACCTTCGCGGCCGGGCTAAGTGCTGAAGCCACCTCTTGTGCTCCTTTCAGCACCTTGTCCCAAGTCTGATTTGCGGTGACCGATTGAACCATTGACATGATGTGAGCTCCTTTTGAGTTCTCACACTCGGCGACCGTCCACCAGGGTTGCGCCTTTTTTTGCGGCCGCGACACCTGCTTCCACATTACGCTGCGCCCCTCATGAACGACCGATTCCTTAGGGCATGTCGACGCGAACCGGTCGACGTCACGCCGGTGTGGTTCATGCGGCAAGCGGGACGCTACATGGCCGAGTACCGAAAGCTGCGCGAGAAGCACACGCTCCTCGAGATCTGCAAGCAACCGGAGCTCGCGCTCGAAGTGACGATGCAGCCGCTGCGCCTCGGTGTCGACGCCGCGATCCTCTTTGCGGACATCTTGTTACCGCTCGAGCCGATGGGTGCGCCGTTCGAGTTCGCTAAGGGTGAAGGGCCCGTCATTCACGAGCCGATCGCGCACGTCTCTCAGATAGACGCGTTGCGCGTCGTCGATCCTCACGAGGGGCTGCAATACGTGCTTGACTCAGTTACATTAATCAAGCGTGAGCTGACCGGGAAGCTGCCTTTGATCGGGTTCGCTGGCGCGCCGTTCACGCTGGCGAGCTACCTCGTCGAAGGCGGGAAGAGCACGCATTTCGTTAAGACAAAGCGTCTGATGTACGGCGAGCCCAAGGCGTGGCACTTGCTGATGGAGAAGCTCTCCGAAACCGTGCGTCGCTATTTGCGTGCGCAGGTAGAAGCGGGTGTGGATGCGTTGCAGCTCTTCGATTCGTGGGTTGGGCACCTGACCGTTGCTGACTACCGCGCGTTCATCAAGCCGCACGTCAGCGGCATCTTGCAGGACGTAATGAAAACCGGTGTGCCCGTGATCCACTTTGGCACGGGCACATCGCACTTGCTCGCCGACATGCGCGAAGCAGGTGGGCACGTGATTGGCATCGATACCACCACGTCGCTAATCGACGGCTGGCAGCGCGTCGGCTACGACCGCGCTGTGCAAGGAAACCTAGACCCCACGCTACTCTTTGCGCCCGCCGAACTTGCGTGCGAACGGGCAAAGCTGGTTCTCGATGCGGCTGCAGGACGCGTTGGACATATCTTTAACTTGGGTCACGGGATTCTCCCGGAGACGCCTGTCGAAAATGTGCAATCTGTGATCGATTTCGTTCACGCCTACAAGCGCAATGCGTAACGGATGGATGCACACGGATGCTCGACGCATACATTCTCGTTTCTCACGGCACGGTGGATGATCTGGCAGACTTGCCAGCGTTCATATGCAATATTCGCCGTGGCCACGACGCGCCCGCCGAAACGATCGCGGAAGTGACTCGCCGCTATGCTGCTGTTGGTGGCTCGCCTCTCAATCGCGTTAATCGTCAAGTGGCTGAACTGCTCGAGGGCCGCCTTCGTAGGCCTGTGCGCGTCGCCAATCGCCTTTGGCATCCATACCCCCGAGTGGTCCTATCGGAGCTCCGGGAAGGGGGGGCGAAGTCGGTTGGTGTGATCGCCCTCGCGCAGCATTCGGCGCACATCTACAACGACGCGGTCCGCGAGGCGGCGCAAGAGATAGGAGACTTGACCGTCCAATGTGCGAGCAATTGGGGACAGTCAATCCTATTGACTCAAGCAATCGCGGCCGCGATAGAGGCCGAGGTCTTGAGCACACCGGATGATCGGTTCGAGGTTGTCATGACCGCCCATAGCTTGCCCGTTTCGGTCGTTCGCGCAGGGGACCCTTACGAAGACGAGGTGCGGCTCTCCGCTGCGTCGATCGCGGAGCGTGCGGGGATTGCTACATACCGTGTAGCCTTTCAGAGCCAAGGCATGAGCGCAGGGCCTGATGGTAGACCCGTGGAGTGGCTCGGTCCCAATTTGGTACAAACACTTGACGATTTGAAATCGTCGGGAAATCGAGGAGTCGTGGTGGCACCGATCGGATTTCTCGCTGATCACACGGAGATTCTCTACGACATCGATGTCGAGATGCGAGCGTTGGCAGAGGAGCGCGGCATGTGGCTTCGGCGAACGGCGTCGCTCAACGCAACTCCGCGCTTTGTCGATGCGCTCGAAGACATCGCTCGGAAGCTTGGGACGTAGCGATGGCCTTATCGCAACGTCGCGTTGTGGTCGTCGGTGGCGGCATTACTGGCCTCGCAGCGGCGCACTTCCTTGCCGAAAAGGGCGCCGACGTTGTGGTTCTCGAAGCAAGCGCGCGTGTGGGCGGCAACATTCGAACCGAGCGGGAGGGGGACTTCGTCCTCGATTGCGGTCCCGACTCGTGGGTTGTTGCGAAGCCTCATGCGTCCGCACTCGCGAAGAAGCTCGGGCTTGAGGGCGAGTTGATGCCAACGATCGAGGCGACCCGTCGCGTGTATATTGCATATGATGGAAAGCTCCACCCTCTTCCCGAGGGGCTCGTGCTCGGGGTTCCAACGCGCCTTAGGCCAATTATCGAGACGAGGCTCTTCTCGACTTCGGGTAAGGCGCGCATGGCGCTTGAGCCGCTCGTAAGGCGGCGCACGAGTGAGGACGATGAATCGATCTACGACTTTGTTTCGCGTCGATTGGGGAACGAGGTTGCCGATCGCCTCGCGGGGCCTCTGCTGGGCGGTATCTTCGCGGGCGACGCCAGGGAGCTCTCGATTCGCGCGACGTTCCCTCAGTTTGTGCGGATGGAGCAAGAGTACGGTTCACTTGTGCGCGGGATGCGAAAGACGCGCAAGCGGGCGGGCCCATCCTCGTCGAGCGCTTTTGTCAGCTTGAGGCAAGGCATGAGCACGCTCGTGGATGCGCTCGTGAAGTCGCTGCCCAATGGGACGGTGCGCACCAATAGTATCGTCACCAAAATTGACAAGTCGGACGGCGGCTATGAGGTGGTGCTCGACGATGGCGAGGTCGTGACCGCGAGCGCGATCATCGTCACGGTGCCCGCGCCCGCAGCCGCAACTTGCATGCGTACGCTTTCACCGCCACTCGCCGATCTTTTGTGCGGACTTGGGTATCGGTCCACGGCGACAGCGTTTCTGGCGTTTCGTCGCGCTGATGTGGAGCACGCGCTCGATGCTGTCGGCTTTCTCGTTCCAAGGGGGAGCTCCGTGCGTGCGCTCGCAGCGACCTGGGTTTCCAGCAAATGGCATTCGCGTGCACCGGAAGGGCACGTGCTCATGCGCGTATTTTTTGGGGGAGCGAGTGATCCGGCGGTGCTCGATCGTGACGATGCCGAATTGGTGTCGCTTGCGCGGGCCGAGCTCGCCTCGCTGATGGGGCCGCTCGGGACACCTCTTTTCTCGCGCGTGTTTCGATTCAATGGCGCGAGCCCGCAACCTCAGGTTGGGCACCTCGATCGGATGGCTCAAGTACGTGCGCTGCTCGCGGCTCACCCGCACTTGGTTCTCGCGGGCAACGGCTATTGGGGCATCGGTATCCCCGATTGCATCAAGCAAGCCGAGGAGGCGGCCGCGAGCGTGATGCAGATAACGTAACGATCTGTGTTACGATTCGCGTTACGATTCTCTAGGGCTATCGGGTTGGCTGAAGAATCTCTTCCGTACCCACCCGATCAGGAGGGGCGTAACCGAGATCGCGATGACCAAGTAGATGACCTTCTCCATGTCGTCGGCGCCCATGACCTTGCCCAGAAAGTAGCCAAGGAAGGTCATTGAAAAGACCCAACCCACGCCACCGACGATGTTGAACATCGCAAAACGCCTGTACGTCATCTGCCCGATGCCCGCGACGATAGGTGCAAAGGTTCGCGCAAACGGCATGAAACGAGCCAGGATGAGGGTCTTTCCCCCGTGCTCTTCGTAGAACTTTTGCGTGGCGACGAGGTGGTCTTTTCGAAAAAAGAAGCTCTGTTCGCGATTGAAGAGGGCGGGTCCGGCCTTCGCGCCAAACATGAAGCCGACGGCGTCGCCGACGATCGCCATGACCATCAGAACGGCGTTAAGGAGTAGCAGATTGACGAAAGGCGGCAGGTGCATCGGATTCATCTTGTCCGCGTTCACCAGAACGCCGGCGGTGACGAGCAACGAATCACCCGGCAGGAAGAAGCCGACCAACAGGCCAGTCTCCGCGAAGATGATCGCCATAAGGATCGGATAGCCACCCCACATGATGATGCCGGTGAGATCAGGGAGGTTCGGAAAGAGCTTGCGCAATAGACCCATCGTCCGCGAGGAATAATCGCAACGGCGGAGCAGGTCCAGCACACCGTTGCTAGGCCGAGAATCTAGCCCCTTGGGGCGTCCGAGCCCCACTCGCAATCAAAGCCGGCGCAATCAAGTCGACGCAATCAGACTGGCGCGGTCGAGTCGGCAACAACCCCACCGCGTGGAGTCACATCTTCGCCTTCACCGCTATCGCCTGAGTCGATGCGCACCACGATGGCGGTGATGTTGTCTTCACCGCCTTGCTCGTTCGCCCGTCGGATGAGCGTTCGGCAATTTTCGAGCGAGTCGTCCGAAGCAGAAATGATGCGCGCGATCTCGTCGTCGCTCAGCATGCCCGACAGTCCGTCGGAGCAGAGCACATACACGTCGCTGAGGAGCGGTTCGTCGTGTTGCAAATCGATGACGACTTGATCACCCATGCCAAGGGCGCGCGTGATGACGTGCTTCGGAAGCTCACTTCTTTGCTCTTCGCTCAGATCCGGCATTGCCAAGAGGTAGTCGTTGATGAGCGAGTGATCGCGCGTGAGCAAAGAGATCGCGCCATCGCGCACGCGGTAGCAGCGCGAGTCGCCGACGTGGCCGACGTAAAAGCGGCCCTTGCGTTCGCTGAACATCGCGCCCACCACGGTTGTGCCCATCATGTGGTACTCGCGCGACCGGCTGCCACGCTCATAGATTTGCCGATTTGCGAGCCGAATGCCCGTCAGCAGACGGTTCTCTTCCTCAGACAAATTGGTGTCGAAGTGGAACGGCCACGTGATGTCGTCGTTGCACGTCGTACGGAAGAACTCGCTGATGGTCTCGGTGGCGAGCTTGGACGCGACATCTCCGGCACGATGACCACCCATGCCGTCTGCCACGACGAACAAGCCGCACTCCTTGAGCAGCACGAACGAATCTTCGTTGTGCTCCCTTTGCAAGCCGACGTCACTCATGCCGGCTGCATTTGCGCGCAAGGCGTAACGTTTTTTCAACTCGATAAGGCTTTCATTGCGGGATCGTCATGTCAAGGCGCGCTTGGGTGACCCTCGGGCAGGCAGGTCACACCTCCATGATGTCCTTCTCTTTGGCGGCCACCATATTGTCAACTTGCTTGACACCTTCGGCGACGATTTCCTCGACCTTTTTCTTCGCACGATCGACGTCGTCTTTGCTCGCATCACCGTCGCTCTCGACCTGATTGAGAATGTTCATCGCGTCGTGGCGGTTCTTGCGAATCACGACCTTGCACTCTTCGCCATATTTCTTGCCCATCTTGACGAACTCGCGTCGGCGTTCCTCGGTGAGCGGTGGCAGCGGGACACGAAGAAGGTCGCTGTCGGTTGAGGGATTGAGCCCGAGGTCGGCCTCACGAATCGCTTTCTCGATGAGCTTTAGGGCGCTGCGGTCCCAGGGCTTGACGGTGAGCATGCGGGCGTCGGCCACGTTGATGTTTGCCATCTGCGAGAGCGGCGTTGGCGTGCCGTAGTAGTCGACCCGCACGTTTTCGAGGAGGCTCGGATTGGCGCGGCCGGCACGGAGCTTGACCAGCTCGCGCTTGAGGTTTTCGTGAGCCTTGGAAATAGCTTGCACGAGGTCGCGTTGGGCTTCGTTCAACATGGCCGGGCAAGTTACTCGCCTGTGCGGCTGGTCGCTAGGGCGTTAATTGGCCCGCGGCGTTTCGCGTTCAGCCATTTCGTCCGGGCCCCTTTTGCGATACCTCGAGCTGCATGATGCGCGTTGTTCTCGCGGTTTGCGGTGTACTCTGCTTCCCAGCCACCATTGCCTGTGATTCGGCAAGGCCCGTCGCAGCTGACGCGGGGGCAGTCGCCGTGCCCGTTGTCGCGGCGCCAATGCCGGATCGCTTGGTTGCGGAGTTCACCCTGCGAAACCCGAAGGAAGCATGGGGCGCGTTTCGTTCGGGTATCGGCGGAACGGTCAACTTACTTGCTGATTCGCCCGCCCAAGTCATCGCGAATGCGGTTGGGGTTGATCCGGGGATCAGTGCCGCCTTGTTGCAAGATGCACCGATTGTAGGACTCGTATCGAGCACCGAAGGGCATGACCCTCTCGTGGTGCTCGCCGTCGAACTCGGCAACGTGGGAAAGGTGCTGTCGGATGCCGGTGCCCCTCCGAGTAGCGGCGCACTCGTGCCTCTATCGTCGAAAGGCGCGGGCATGCGCGTTGCGATCGCAAAACGTGGTTACCTGATCGTTGGAATCGGCGCGGGTGCAACTGACGACGAGTTGCAGCGCCTCTCGCCGTACCTCCTGACGAAGGTCGCGGTGGACGCTCGGCGCCCCGTGGTCCTTGCGGGATCGATCGCGAACCGGCGTACCGAGACGGGTCTGTGGATCACGGGGCGTGACGCCCTGATGGTCGAAGGCAAGCGCAATGTTGAGTTGAACGTTTCCGCTGCGAAGACGGCCCTTGAAGATGCAGACAAGCGACAGCGTGAAGCGAAGGGTGGCCGGGCGCCCGATTTCGGTGATCCAGAGGCGCTCATTGCAAAGCTAGTCGAGGGCAAGGACACTTTGATAAAGTTGGTTGACCAACTTGCGCAAGTGAATGCCTTCGTGGGTTCGCGCGATGGCGAGTTCGTCGTCGATGTCGAGCTCGATCCGAAACCAGGAAGCGAGTTCGAGACGACGGTGAAGACCAGCAAGACGTGCGCCGCCGACGCTATTGGGGACGAGCCACAACAGAGCGTGGTGGCCTACCTTGTGTGCGAGTCTGAAAGCGATCGCAAAAAGAGCGCGGATGCACAAGTGGCGCTCGTGGCAAATGTGCTCGGCAATCGCGGTGGCGAAGAAAAGAAGATTATCCAAGTGCTTGCCAAGACGTGGGCCGATGCGCGAGGCGACAGGCTGACCGCGTCTTTGACGCTTACGGGTGAAGATGGGCGCTCGTTTCGGATCATCTCGCCGCTTGGTCGCGTCGAGTCCGCGGACGCCGCAAGGGCCGCGCTGCGCGATTTGTGGAAGCGCCCTCTTGTGTCCGATGCACTTCACGCGAAGTTCGGCGGAGAGCAGAAGTTGGAGGGCGGGACCTACGCACTCTCCATCAAGCGCAAGACTGCGCCGAAGGAGCTGCAGGTCATTTGGTCGACCGATCACAATCAATTGCTCATTGCGGGGACGGAGAACGTCGATGCTTCGAAGATCGCCACGTTGCGTTCGCCGAAAACGAAGCTGATCGATGCCGGTACACTCTCTCGTGAGCTCAAATTGCTCGACAAAGATGTGCTCACGGCGGTGGTCGTTCAGCCGTTACTCGTGATGGTGACCAAGCAGCAGCTCACGCCACAAGCGAGCATGCTTTCGTTGTCGCGCGATCCGTCTTCGGAACGGCTCGTCGCCCGTGCGGTGATGCCGATGGCGCTCGCCCGAGAGCTCATTAAACTGCGGACGTCGACGGAGTGATCATCGCTTCCGATAGCTGATACACTCCTCGCCCGATGGTGGAGTGCGTTCTCGTTACCGGTGTGCCTTCGCTCATTGCGCGAGAGGTTGTCCTCAAGTGGCTAGAGAAGGGGGCGACGGTTGTTTGCGTCGTTAGCGCTACGGCTATGGAGGACGCGGTGGCTTGGGCAACGAGCCTCCCGACGAAGAGGCGAGCGAAGTTGACGTTGCTCGAGGGCGAGGTGACGCACATCGATCTTGGCCTCTCAGGTGCCGAGCTCAACGAATGGACGCCGCGGATAACCCGCATCATTCATGCAGCACAAGTTACATTTTGGGGTGGTCGGCGTGATGAGGCTGAATCACTGAACCTTGGGGGTGCGCGCGAGATCATCGAGATCGCGCGGCTCTGTGGTCGCCTCAAGTTGCTTGTGGCTCTTTCGTCCGCACTTGTTTCTGGCGATCGAACTGGCGTCGTTCGCGAGAGCGAGCTGCGCGGTGGTCAGCGGTTTCGCAATCCTGTCGAGGAGACGTTGGCGCGCGCCGAAACGCTGTTCCATAACGCTTCGAAGACGTTGCCGGTTGCCATCGTACGACCATCGATGATCGTGGGGCATTCGCAAACGGGCGAGGTTGACAGTTTCGAAGGGCCATACCTATTTATTCTCTTGATGCTGGTGGCTCCGCCCGAGTTTGCGGTGCCGCTTCTCGGTCGTGGTGACGTGCCCCTCCACATGGTTCCGGTCGACTTTGTGGCGCGCGCGCTTGTGGCGATCGCGCTCGATGCCGATTCGCCTGGGCGCACATTCCACATCGTCGACCCCGCGCCGATGCCTGCGCGTCGCGCGTTCGAACTGGTGGCACGTGTTGGTGGCATGCGCGATCCCCGTGGATCGATCCCCGCGAATCTCGCAAAGGCGCTCTTGCGCACTCCCGGGCTCGATCGCTTCGTCAAGAGCCCTCGCGCGTTCGTCGATGCCCTCGTCACGTCGGTTTGGTACGACGCGCGCAACGCAGAAGATGTATTGCAACGTTACGAGTTACAATGTCCGCCGCTCGAGAGTTACGTTGAAAAGCTCGTGCAGTTTGCGCGTACGCGGGTCGAGGAGCGCAGAGCGCCGAAGGTGGTAGCGCCTGAGCTGATAGACGATCCACTATTGGGGTGAGTTGCCAGCGATGTCGAAGAAAGCCGTCGCTCCGATGATCGGCGATCAAATGATCGCGCGGAGAGTCTTGGTTCATGCACCGGACGTCGTGTTCCTCAAAGGCATCATCGACGCGCATGAAGGGCTCGCTCAGGTCTTCGCTGAAAGAGGTGGCGAGCTCACAATCGCGGCGCCCGTCGCGCAAATCCGCGCCCTTGATGGGTTGCTGGCCGAGCTGCGCAATGAGATCAGCGGCATGCAGGTCCTCGCCGATGATTGAGTGCACATGCGGGGGCACTGGGCATTTTGAGTCCCTGCGCCCACATCGGCGAAAACCTGCGGGCCTCCGCGTAAGGTGCTATTTTTGCCGGAATGAGCGATCAGCTAAGCGGTCGCGCCAAGCGCATCCTCTATCACGCGGTTAGTGAATACGTCTCCACGGGTGAGCCCGTTGGCTCGCGCACGCTGGCGAAGAAGAGTGGCATCGACTTGTCACCCGCGTCGATACGCAATGTCCTCGCCGATCTCGAGGAAGCGGGCTATCTCGCCCAGCCACACACGAGTTCGGGCCGCATCCCCACCGACCGTGCGTTTCGCCTTTTCATTGACGCACTTATGGAGGTGAAAGCGTTATCGAGCGAAGACGATGAACGCATTCGGGCAAGATTCGAAACGCTATCGGTCACGTCATCGGCAACGAGCATCATGCGTGAAACGGGACGCCTGCTCAGCGAACTTTCTGGAACGGTGGCGGTGGTCGTGCCGCCGAGGCAACAAGGCCTCACCCTGCGCAGGCTGCGGTTCATTCGCACATCCGCGCAAGAGGTATTGGCGGTACTCGTTCTGCAAGATGGAGGCGTGCAAAACCGATTTCTTCGTGCGGAGATAACCGAGGACGAGCTCGTGAAAGTGCACAATGTTCTTGACGATATCATTGAGGGGAGATCCCTCGGCGAGCTGCGCGATCTGTTCGAACGCCGACTCCTGAGTGAGCACGTGAAGCAAGATGAAGTGAAGCGCCAAGCGTTCTCCTTGGGCGAGGCGGCGGTTTCGGCGGAGCATGACGTCGCGCCCACGTTGGTCATCGAGGGCCAGGAGCGTTTGCTTGGCATGCCCGAGTTTTCCGATCCCTCTGGGGTGAAGCAGATCGTTTTTGCCCTCGATTCGCGAGAAAAATTGATAAAGCTATTTGACGACATGATGGCCGCCAGCGGCGTCGTCGTGGGTAGTGAAGCGGGCGAGTTGGGCGGCGGGCAACTCGCGATCGTGGGCGCTTCGTATTCGGCGCATGGTCGGGCAGGTGGAACGGTTGGCGTGATTGGGCCCACGCGCATGGATTATCCCAAGGTCGTTCCGCTCGTACGGGCGACGGCCGAGGCGATGAGCGAATTCATGACGCGTAGTGGCCGCGCTCGCGACGAAGAAGAGTAGTGAGCTCGCGAGTCCGCTATAAGGGGGACAATGAGTGGAGCAACTGGGGCGCCGCTGACGCAGCGAGAGGCCATGCAGGCAAGGAGGTTGACGATCATTTTGGCGATCGTTGGCACGTTCTTCACTGCGGAGTTTGCCGGCGGGGTGCTCGCCAAGAGCAACGTCCTCAAGACGGACGCCCTCCACTTGCTGATGGATTGCATTGCGCTCGCAGCCGGCTTGATCGCGATGCGACTGTCGACTCGCAAACCGACGGATCGCTTTACGTTTGGTCTGCGGCGCGCAGAGCCCATTGCTGCGTTGCTCAACGCAATGCTCGTTCTCATCGCGACGTTTGAGATCGTTCACGAGGCATTCGAGTCGCTCGGATCGGGCGTCACCCCAAACGCCCGCATCATGTTGCCGGTGTCTGCGGTCGCATTGGTCGTCAACGGGACGTGCGCGTGGCTGCTGCACGGTGCGATGGGACACGATCACGGCGACAGCCACGACCACGGTCACGACCCCGCTCCGCATGCGCATGACCACGACCACGATCACGCGGGCCAACATGGCACCGCACACGCGCACGACGGTGAAGCGGCGTCGAAACACGACCACAACCTCAACCTAAGGGGGGTATGGCTCCACCTGATGGGGGATGCACTGGGTTCGCTCATGGCATTGGCTGCGGCCGTTGTGATTTGGTTCAAGGGGCCGCGGCAGGTCGACCTTGCCGCGAGTTTAGTGGTTGCTGCGATTATCGCTGTAGGGGCCTTGCGGCTGATACGCGATGCACTGACGGTGCTCCTCGAGGGAGCACCAAAACGAGTGTCACTTGATCAAGTGCGTGCGCTTCTTGCCGCGCACCCCGGCGTCGAATCGGTTGCCTCCCTTCACGTTTGGACGCTCGGCGGAGGCAAGGACATCCTGATGGCCCACATCCGCGCGAAAGGCGGACACGGTTCGGTCGGAGCCTTCGTGGCCGAGAAGCTAAAGACAGCCTTCGGACTTCACCACGTGACCATCCAAGTCGACAACGACGGCGCGCACTCGCATCACTAGAAACACTGACGTCGCGACGGCCTTTCGCTTCCGTTCTTTGACGTTCGATTTCGCGCGGGCACGCCGCGCGCTTGACCCACGGAGCCGCCTTGGGTACGCCGTCCGTTACGATGAACTTCAAACACCTCGCTTCGACCCTCGTGCTCACGGCGCTTGCAGTTGGATCCCCTGGGGCAGCTGTCGCGGCCGACGCGCTCAAGGTAGCCGTCGTCGATACGCAGCGAGCCGTTGCTGACACTGAAGATGGGCTTCGTGCGCGCGCCACCATGAAAAAGCTCTTTGAGAGCAAGCAGCAAGAACTCGGCCGCAAGGAGCAAGAGCTCCTCAAGCAACGTGATGACCTCGAAAAGCAAATGCGCGTGATGTCGAAAGAGGCGTTTCAAAAGCGCGAGGAAGACTTCCGCCGCCAAACGATCGAGCTGCAGGCAATGCTCGAGACGTACAACAAAGAGATCTTCAAGAAGCAAAAAGAGCTGACGGACCCGATTGTTGAGCGCGTGATGGGCAACATCAAGCGCCTCGCATCACAAGAGGGATACGATTTGATCGTCGACCGCGCCGGCGCTCCTTTCTTCAGGTCGGACCTCGATCTTACGGACAAGGTCATTCGCCTCTCCAATGGCGGCTCCGCCGGCGGTAAGGAAAAAGATCGGGAAGAGAAGCCCAAGGGTGGCATCGACAAGCCAAAAGTGCCGTGAAGCGGCGGGCATGTTCGTCGCGCCCGCAACTATTTGTGACTACGCTTCCCTATCAACCACGCTTGCGATGAATTCGGCCGTCGCTGCCGTTGAGCCGTCCACACACGCCTCGCCCCTAAATTTCCACACGTTCGTGCGTTGTTGAATCACGTTCACTTCAAGGTCGAGCTTGTCTCCCGGAATGACGGGGCGACGGAACTTGGCTTTCTCGATGCCGAGAAAATACATGAGCGAAGTGGACACGTCGAAAGGGTCACTCGCGTACGCCAGCAAGGCCGCTAGCTGCATGAGCGATTCGATAACGAGGACTCCCGGCATGATCGGACGCCCCGGGAAGTGCCCCTGACACCAAATTTCGCTGGCGCTCACCAATTTGTAACCGAAAATGCGCTCTTTCGGATGAAATTCGTTGACGCGATCGACCATGACGAAGGGCCATCGGTGAGGCAAGATCTGCAGGATGCGATCAATTTCGAGAACTGTGCTCAACGTCGCTCCTCTTTGACATCGCGGGTCAGCTCTTCTTTCGGAGCAGCTCGTCGAACATGCGGTCGAGGTCGTCGAAACTTCCGAGCGTCGCCTTTGGAGCCTCGGTGCTGACCTCCCCGCGGCGTAGTCGCTCCAGTCGTTCCAGCCCGTCGCGGAACCCAGGCGAAATGGCGACGGCACGCTCAAAGTAGAGGACAGCTCGAGCAACGTCTTCCTTCGATTCGTAACAAGATGCGATCTCATAGGCGAGCATGACCTCTTGCTCCTTGGACTTTTCAGCGGAGTCGATCCCGCGGATGAAGGCAGCGAGGCCTCGGTCCACGCGTCCGCGACCGATCTCGATTTGACCAATAAGTGACCAGCACACAACCGCACGCTCGTCGCTGTGAGCGGCGATTTCGAGCTCGCGCACGGCGTCGTCTTCGAGTCCCATCTCTTTGTAGGCGACGCCAAGGTCGTAGTGCGATTGCGCGTCGTCCGCCGGGATGTGCTTTGCCACGCCCTCCTTGAACTTGGCGAAGACCTCTTCCACGTCGACTTGGTACTCTTCGTTGACCGGTGCTTCCGGTAGAGGCTCATCGATGAGGAAAGCACTGAGGTCATGGCTGCTTTCGCGACCCATTTCAGGCGCAAGCTGCTCGGGGACCTCGCGCGCGATGGCTTCGAACTCTTCGATCTTTTCGAGCACGAGCGGGTGATTCGGAAAGCGTTGCGCCTGATCGCGCAGCAGAACGAGAGCGTCTTGGAGAAGGCCTCGTGAAGCGAAAAATTCGGCTTCCTCGAGTGCCGATTCAAGATCGAGACGCGACTCAGCGCGCGGCTGCTCGACCCGCGTTCCTCGAATCTGTGCAATGTCGAGATCGTTGCGGAGCAGTGTCTTGCGCTCAGCGAAATTCGCATCGTCGTCGCTCGGTATGGGAATCAGATCGAGCGCGACTTCGCTTTCGGCAGCAAGGGGAAACGAAGGAAGCGGATCGCTGAAGGGGTCATCGAATTGTCCGAGATCGCCCATGCTTGGACGCGACTCGCCATCGAGAACAAACGAGGGCAGCGGGCCTTCGTCGTCGAGATCGTAGTTGCTGCGCAATTCGGTCGCCTCGGGTTCGACCGCTTCACCGTAGCCGAGCGCGCGAAAGAGTTCGTAGGCACGCGCGTTCTCGGGATCGAGCTGCAACACATAGTGCAGCGTGCTCGCCGCGCCATCGGCATCGAGCCCGTCCACTTGCACGGACGCGAGTTGCAGGAGCTCGTCGATCGCGCGCTCATGTTGTCCGACTTCAACAAGAATTTCGATCAAGCTCCATCGGACGTCGAGGGCCTTCGGATGGGCACGCACCGCATTGTGCAGCAGCTGGAGCGCCTTGTCGTGCAGACGCGCCCTCCGAAATGAAGCGGCGTCTTGAAGCGCCCGTGCGATGGCCGTGGGCGGGTCGAACGTGTCTTCTTCGGTCTCCTCGAAGACGACCGACGGGTCTCGCGAGCGTATCGGCTGCAACGCCGGTGCATCTGGGGCCACGGCAAGACGATCGTTGCTCGCTACGTCCGCCGCAATGGTCGGGTCGACGATTTGCAGCTCGGCCGAGCCTTCGGTGAGGACGATCTCTTCCTCGATGAGCGCGTCGTCGTCGAGTTCGATCGCCGAGTCGGGAGCGAGTTCTTCGATTTCATCGGCACCTTCTTGAACGCGAGCTCTCTCGAGTGCAATTTCGGAGGCGCGGGACGCCAACATATCGCCAGACTCACGAACGAGTGCGCGTACGCCTTCGTCGTCGGGCGCAAGCAAGACGAGTTTATCGACGTATTCGCCGACGAGGTCGATGCGCCCTTGCTCCTTCGCGATGCGCGCCATCTCTTTGTAAACTTCGACGGCCTTCGGCGTCTGCTGAATCTGCGTAAACGCCCGCGCGAGCAATTCGAGTGTTTCGAGATCGCGCGGATTCGCCTGAAAGCAGATTTGTAACTTTGCAAGGGCTTGAAGGCCATCGTTCGTGTGACCACGCGCAAGGAACAACTCCGCGGCCATCTTGGCGTGCTCGGGATCGGCACGAAGATGGAGCATACGGTCCAGCACACGAAGCGCGTCGTCGCGTCGTCCTTGTCCGATGAGCGCTCGTGCGGCGGTGTCAAACTCGAGGGTTGCGCCCTCTACGTCACGCGCGCGCGCCATCGCCTCGGCGAGACGCAAGTGACCGATCGGATTCTGTGGATCGAACGCGATGATCCGCTGCAAGACCTCGATCGCCTCGTTGTCGCGGCCGAGTCGCTGATAGCGAGTTGCGACTTCGTCCCAGGTATTGAGGGCGTCGGTTGTCAACCCGAGCTGTTGATAGAGATCGGCCAGCAGAGGGAGCACGTGCGCGTAACGTTCTTCGTGTTGCGGAAGGTGTTTTCCGACGATCTCGCGAATTTGTTTGTAGACCGCGATCGCCTTGAGGGCGAACCCCTGGTGTGCGTAGAAGCGACCGACGCGTTCGTACGTTGCGACGGCGTCGGCGTAGGCATCCATCTTGGATTGCAGATCGCCGATCTTGAGGAGCGTCCGAGCGTCGTTCGGGTCCTGCTCGATAAGCTTCTGATATTCAACGATGGCACGATCGTACTTGCGCTTCTCTGCAAACTTCTGCGCAGCAGCAAGTACCTTTTCGCGGTCAATGGCCACGGGCGATCGCACTCCTTATTGCCAACTAAAATAACCCTGGAAGAACGATACTCCCTAACCCGCATGGTTGCCTACACCTCGGTGTCAGTTGTTCTTCAAGCCCCTTGGTCCACGGGTATGGCTCCTCGGGGGGGCCCGCCCGAAGATGAGTGCCCACGATCCCCCAAAGTGGCGATACCGTGGTCTATATGACCGCATCGGCTCACTATCGCGCGCCATTCGGCCCGCAAGGCGAAAATCCTATCGACGCGGCAACCGCAACGAAGTTGCTCTCCATTGCGCTATCGCGGGGTGGTCAGCATGCGGATCTCTTCTTTGAGTATCGCGCCGCTGGCGGGCTGTTGTTTGACGAAGGCATCCTGAAAAGTGCGTCTCGCGGGGTTTCGATGGGCGTTGGCGTACGGGTCCAGTCGGGCGATGCGACCGGATACGCTTATGTCGAGGATCTCGAGTGGGACTCAATGAAACGTGCGGCGGAGACGGCCGCGCAAATCGCTGCGGGTGGAGGCTCGACGAAGCCCGTGCAAATCACGCCGGTAACGATCGCGCACCGCTACGAGTTGGGTTCGGTTTCGCTTGACGCGCCTGGCCCCATGAAACGGGACTTGCTCGAACGCGCAGCGAAAGCCGCTGCGGCCTTCGACAAGCGCATTATCAAAAGCGAGGCGAGCTTCGCCGAAGAGATCCGCGAAGTGTTGCTTTTTACCGCGGACGGCAAGATGGCACACGACGTTCAACCGTTGCTCCGGTTTGGCGTGCGCGTGATCGCCGAACAGGATGGCAAACGCCAAGAAGGTTCTTCGGGCGGAGGCGGCCGCACGACCCTCGCGTACTTCGACACGCTTTCGCCCGAGGTCCACGCAAAGCGCGCAGCGGAGCAGGCGATCACGATGCTCGGCGCGCACGAAGCGCCCGCCGGACAGTTCGAAGTCGTTCTCGCGCCAGGCGACAGTGGCATCCTTTTGCACGAAGCCGTCGGCCACGGTCTTGAGGCCGACTTTAACCGCAAGGGGACAAGCAACTACGCTGGCCAGATCGGTAAGGTCGTAGCGAGCGAACTCTGCACCGTGGTTGATGATGCGACGCTTCTTCAGTCGCGAGGATCGATCAACGTCGATGACGAGGGTAACGAACCAAGACGATCCGTTCTCATCGACAAAGGTAACCTTGTTGGTTACATGCACGATCGCCACAGCGCAAAACACTTCGGCCTAGCGCCAACTGGCAACGGGCGCCGCGAGAGCTTCGCCGCGGTTCCGATGCCGCGCATGACGAACACGATGCTCCTTGCGGGGCCGCACGATCCGCAAGAGATCATCAAGAGTGTCAAGCGGGGCGTCTTCGCGAAGCGGTTTGGCGGCGGGCAAGTCGACATTGCCAACGGCGACTTCGTCTTTTCGCTTACCGAAAGCTACCTGATCGAAGACGGAAAGATCACGTCTCCGCTCAAAGGGGTCAACCTGATTGGCAATGGCCCGGATGTCATGCGTCGCGTGAGCATGCTCGGTAACGACGTTGAGATTTCCGATGGCATCTGGACGTGTGGCAAGGACGGTCAGAGCGTTCCCGTTGGCGTCGGGTGCCCCACGATCAAGATCGACAGCATCACCGTTGGCGGTACCAAGGTCGGGTGAGTCGCAAAGGGGTGAGCTCGATTGCGAGCCAGCTGCTTGTCATTGCGCACGAATCGCGGGCGACAGACGCTCGAGGCATCGCGGTCCTTCTGAGGCAGCTCGGTGCAGTTGTCATTGAAGTTGACCTTTTTGCTTTGCCCCCTGATGCGAACCTAACTTTTGCGGTGCGAGCGGTCGTGATCGATGCGGGTGCGCGTCTGGACTATGCGGCAAGCGCGCTTCATCGTTGGCGCGCGACGCTCCCAGACGCGCCTATGCTGATGGCGACGCCGATCGCCCAGCTTTCGCAACTTGATCCGTCAATGGGCTTCGATGACTTCATCGCGTTGCCGTGCGCGGAAGCCGAGCTCTATGCGCGCATTCGACGGCTCGAGTGGCAGAAGAGTGAATTCTCACACGATGAGCGCGTGAAAGTCGGTGCGCTCGTTATCGATCGCGCGGCCCATGATGTTCAACTTAGCGGACGGTCAATCACGTTGACTGCGAAGGAGTATGCGCTTCTCGAGTTTCTGATGACCCATCGAGGGCGACTCTTCTCTCGAGAGTCCCTCTTGTCGCGTGTCTGGGGAGCTCGTTATGACGGGGGACCTCGTACCGTAGATATCCACGTGAGGCGGCTTCGGGCAAAGCTAGGGGATGCCTTCGCGCTCGAAACCGTGAGAGGGTCAGGATACAGGCTGCCGCTGCCCAAGGAACGAATATGAAACCGATTGTGATCACAACTGGATGTCCGAGCGGAATCGGGCCCGAGGTCGCACTCGCAGCGGTACGCCGCGTTCCAAAAGGGCTCGTTCTTGTGGGCGACATCGCCACTCTTAGGGAGCGATCCCCTCTTGTTGGCGTCGATCCAAATCGTCTGCGCGAGATCGCGCGCGTTGCGGATTCGTTCAAGATGCCGCGTGGCGCAATCGCGGTTGTGCAGGCGTCGGCTGTCCTCGCAGGGCGAGACCGCATCCCGGGCAAGCCGACGAAGGCGACCGGCGCTGCGCAGCTCGCGTTCATCGACCGTGCGCTTGGGCTCGTGACCTCCGGTGAAGCCTCGGCGATCGTGACGGGGCCAGTCAACAAGAAGGTGATCGTGAATTCGGGCCTCGTTCGTGCGCGTCGCTTTCGAGGGCACACCGAGTATCTCGAAGAGCACACGGGAGCATCTCCCGTCACGATGGCGTTTTGGTCAGAAAAGTTGACGACATCTCTTGTCACAACGCACTTGCCCCTCGCCAAGGTGGCGCGCGCGATCACAATCGAAGGCGTACTTCGTGCAACGGTGCACGTGGCAGATTTGATGCTGCGGCTAGGGGTATCGGCACCAAAGGTTGTCGTCTCTGGCCTCAATCCGCACGCAGGCGAGGGGGGGCTCTTAGGCCGTGAGGAGGAGCGCCTCGTTGCGCCTGCAATTGCGCTCGCTCGGGCCCACTTCAAACGTAACCGCCAGGTATCAATTTCGGGTCCAGTGCCTGCAGAGAGTGCGTTCCGTCTTGCGGCCTCAGGGAAGTTCGATGCGGTTGTGGCGATGTACCATGACCAAGCGACGATTCCGATGAAGCTCATCGGGTTCGGCGATGCGGTAAACGTCACGCTCGGCTTGCCCATCGTCCGCACGAGTGTTGATCACGGCACTGGCTACGATCGCGCCGGGAAGGGAACCGCCGACGCGTCGGGCATGTTAGCGGCAATCGAGCTCGCCCGGCGATTAGGTAAGTAGTTTTACCGACTCAACGTCGCCCAAACAAAAACCATCGCGCACACAAAAATGAGCCCGGCGCTCGCGATGATGTACCAAGGTGGCCTTTCGTACCTTGGCATCCGCGTTGCTTCGAGCATGTTCATCGCAGCAAGGCTAATTGCGACGATGCGCTTGTTTGCGAATTCTCCTCTTGTGACACTCTCTTTGTAGGCGCCGTAACGGCCCGCAAGTTCGGGCAATTTGGCGCTAGCGAGAGCATGGTCAAGGACCCTGTTGTGCGCGTCGAGTATGTCCCACTCATCCTCGACGCGCGCCCATAGCGCTTCGAAAATCGGGTCACCGCTGTCGGTGAGCTGTGTTGGTGCAGGTCGATAAGGCGAATCGGCCACGTTCGAAGCATAGCTCCCATTTGGCGCGGCGAGGCGCTTCGCCGGACTACGCGCCCTTTCGGAGCTGGCGCGAGTCGAGCCAAATCGTAACCGGGCCATCGTTCACGGAGGTGACGCGCATGTGCGCGCGGAATCGGCCGGCTTCCGTTTTCAAAAGACCGCGACATTTTGAAACGAACGCGTCGTACATCGGCTCCGCCAACTCGGGTTTCATCGCCTCGTCGAAGCTCGGCCGCCGACCCCGCGAGACGTCGCCAAACAACGTGAATTGGCTGATGACCAGGAGCGAGCCTTGCAAATCGATCGCGCTCTTGTCCATCTTACCGGCCTCGTTTTCGAAAATGCGAAGGTTCACAATTTTGTCGATCAGCAAGGCGGCATCGGTCGTCTCGTCGCCCTTGCCGCATCCCAGTAGGACGAGCAGGCCGCGATCGATTTGACCGACGATCGCGTCGTCAATCTCAACTTTGGCCCATGCCACACGTGTCACGACCGCTCGCACGATCAGGCGTTTCCCAGACGGAGCTCGCGTCGGAGCTTCTCGACCAGCGCGAAGTACGTTTGGCGGTCGTATGGCTCGTTGAGAATGTGAAAGTCCTTCTTGGCGAGCCCGACGCATCCGAAACAATAAGTGCAGCCTGTGCAATTCACACTCTTAATCAGGTATGCGCTCGCAATGCAGCGTTCGCATTCGAGGCAATGGTTGCAGTTCATGCAGGACCTGCAACCCGTGCAGTGCGCGCAGTCGACGGAGTCGTTGCAGCGCGTGCAGTAGTGACAACGCGTAAGGGAGGCGGAGTCCCTGCAAAATGTGCACTCTGCACATTTTTCGCAATGGTCGCAAGCGAGACACGACACATTTGCCGATGCACGCGCGGCGCCGGCGAGGAGCTGCTTCCACTTGGCGTCGAATGACTTCGGATCGAGGGGCTCATTCATCGAGGTCCCGTCTTATCGTGTTGCCACATTGAGCCGCAACACACGATGGAAACTTGGCCCGGATCGCTGAGATCGTGCGTATTCGACACTGGAGGTGTCTCAATGCGCCGCTCAGTCTTTGCGTTTGGAGCAGTCCTGGGAGCTGCTCTAGGCCTGGTTACTAGTGCAGGTGCGTTCGCCAAAACGAAAGAGGCGGGGAAGCACGCCGTTTCGCACAAGCCGAAGAAGAGGCAGAAGGCGATCAGTCTCGTCAAGAGTGTTGACGATGGCTCCGACGCTGAGACCTCAAAGGATCGCAAGCCAACAAAGCCAAAGCCGGGCCGCGGTGAATCTTCCAGCGTCTGTGTCGATAGGCCGGTTGTCGTTCAGGCGGGCAGCGAGCGGGAGAAGGTGACGCTTACGAAGTGCAACGGCGACGTCCTTCCGAGAGCGATCGCTCAGATGAGTGTGCTCGTGAGGCCGCCGTCATCGAAGCGTCCCACCCTCTCAATCGAAACGCTCAGCACGAAAAAGGGGAAGCTGCTCGCGCCAGGCATTCGGCGCGTTTCGGACGGTGTGGTCGTGCGCCTTGCGAAGATAGTTCGCCACTTTTCGAAGCCGGGCGAGACGACGAAGATCCACATCGTTTCGGGCTACAAGCCGCGCAGTGTGGAGAGCTCACACGCCGCCGCCAAGGCGCTCGATCTTCGCATCGACGGCGTAAAAAATGAGGCGCTCGTCGCGTTCTGTAAGAAACTTGACGATACTGGTTGTGGATTTTATCCGAACAGCCAGTTCGTTCACATCGACGAGCGCGACAAGGGAGCTGGCCACGTGGCATGGATCGACGCGAGCCGCCCGGGTGAGGCCGCGAGGTATGTCAAAGACTGGCCGATCCCGACCGAAAAGGCAGCGGCCGCCGTGCTCGTGAGCGTTGACGAGAAAAAGGAACGCCCCGGCCTCTTTGAAGAGCCGCTAGACGACGAAGGTCTGTGGTAGTCGGCATCCTGAACAACGTCATCGCGAAGAAGTAGAGTGCCTGTGCTTTGACTGCCGATGCTCGGCGCATATGGTGGTATCGACACTGAAGCCATGGTTCTGTACATGAAAACGTTACTTGCGGTAGCGACGCTCTCTGCAAGTTCCTGCGCGACCGTGCCGCCAAGCGCGTCGAACCTTGACGCTTCGTCGTCCGATACCGCCGTCTCTGACGCCCCCACGCAAACGACCGAACCGGTTTCGTTCACGACGCTGGCCGGGAGTCCTTTTCAGGCACTTCCGACGCGCGACGGCGCCTGGGTGTTCGTCTCGCTGATGACAGCCGATTCTGAATGCGACCGCCGGAGCGCTTGCCGTCCTTGGTACGATCCCCGCGGGCGCCTTCCCTCGTGAAATGCGTGTTACCGCCGATGGCCGCACGCTACTGGTCACCAATTTCACGTCCAAGACGCGCAGGTTATCGACCTGACACGCCTACCGATTCCGTAAGAACGAACGCGGTCTTCGCGCGCGCGTTTCGACACTTGCGAATCTTTGGAATCGCTGTGTCGCGAGTTTGTCAAGGTGCTTGACGAGTTGCAACACGGCTCCAGCGTCGACATCCGAAACGAACAAGCGGTGGAAAGATGGGCTGGAGCAGACTAAATCGTCCACCTGGCTGACGGCCCGCTTCCCCGCTCACCGCCGTGTCGAGCATCTCAACCGCTTGGGCCGCGTCTTGCGGATGTCGCGCAAAAATCTCAGCGGCAATATTGCGCGGTAACCGCCACGCCTCGCCGAAACCATCGCACACGGGTGCAAGTCGACCGTAGTGCGCTTCGGCTCCCCACCGCTTGGCGCTTACGTGCGTGTTGGGATGCAGCGTGATGATTTGCGAGACGAGGTCGATGCGATCGCGTTTCCAGCCGAGATCGGCAAGGGCCCGCGCGGCGATCTGGGCACCGCGGACGGTGAACTCGTTTGCGGATTCTTCTTCGATTGCGCGAGGCGCAAGGCCGATGTCGTGAAGCAACATGGCGACGGCCATCGCCTCCTCGTCAACCTCTCGTTCGTCGACCTTCGCAAGTGCTGATGCGATGTGGGTGCAACGGTAGCTGTGGGCCGCGAGTGGCGACTTGCTGCCGGCGTAGTCGTCCAGAAGCTCAAGCGCGCGATCGACGGCCCGTGTTGATGGAAACTCTGGGAAGGGGATGCTCGGCAGCTTTCGCTCGGGCATGAGGCCCCACCCCGAAAGGGTGAACTGCACCTCACGATGGAAAGTGGTGAGCGCTACCATGCCCATTCCGGCGACCTGCCCCAGCGATTGCATCGCCGTTAGTGGAGGTCCGCCGGTTTCGGCCCAAGCCAGGCTGCCCACGTCCGAAATCGATCCACGATTGATCATTGTTGTGTCCAAAGGATGAAGGTTTCGTGGGTCGGCGAGCCGTGCCGCCCTTGCCTCAAGCCTGCGCTCGGCGATGTCCTTCGTCGATTACGCCCGAGGTCATGAAGGCCCGCGATTCTATGTCCTGTGGCTCACCGAAAAAATGCGTGTTCGATAGCCGCCGAATGCGGGGATCGTCGGGATCTCCGTGTGAATCTGTATCGCGCCGAAGGGGCCGAAGACCTCTTCGTAGTTGCGCACCCAGTTGCGATCCGAGTTCAACGATTCGTTTTCGATCGTGATGATGTACCGGCCTGCCACGCGCACGATGTTCTCCCAAAGCGACGCGGGTGCATCAGGATGGATGTGCATGAGCACCGCCATCGAATAGACGAGGTCGTAACGATGGTCGGCGATCTCGCTAATTCTCTCGGCGGCATCGCCTTCGTAGAGCTCGGCGTCGGCGATAGACGGATAGGTTGTCTTCAGAAGCTCCAATGCGTGGCCGCTGATTTCGATCCCGGCGACTTCGAAGTCGAGCCGTTCGTGAAGATGGTTGAGGTTGCGACCGATGTTGCATCCCACCTCGAGGGCAGAGCGCGCTGCTGGACAGTGAACCTTGATCAGCTCGGCGAGGTAGATGCTTCGATCGAGGGCACCTGCGGCGGCGTAGTCCTCGGCACGATTGAATTCGTCATCGGGCTTGCGCCAATACTCCAAGATGTCGTTGTGCTGACAATTGTACAGCCGCATCGCGAGCAGCTGCAGGTGAAGTTTGCCCGCCAACGCCACGGCCTCTCGAGGAGGTCTTGGCGTCGTGGATTCGACGAGCAAGTAGACGACACGACTGCCGACGTGCAGGCGCCAACCCGGAGGCTCGTCTTCGACGATCTTCCAATCGATGCCGCCCTCAGGCGTTGGGACGAAGGACAGCTGTTGGTGCGCCTTCAATCCCTCGAAGAGTGAATTGAGTTTGTCCGAAGGTTCGAAACAATAGTCGATCCCCCAATGAGTCCCATTGCGGTTGAACAAGTAAAGTCGCTTGAGGAAGGGATTCTTCATCCGCCACTACGTTAGGCTTCTTGCCCTCAAAAAAGTGGTCGCTGTGCTCTCGTTCCTGGGCGGTGTATGCGGAACTCGCACTTTTGGGTTGCGGGCGGCGCTTTCGGCGTCATAACTCGCGGTCTGACTCAACAATGGTGAGGTATTGCGTGAAAACAAGTCTACGAATTGGTGGAATTGCGTTGTTTTTTGTGGGCGCGTTCGGTGTGAGCGCGTGCTCGAGCGCCGGGAGCTCTGTCGCAGACATCGATGTCCTTGAGGCTGACGAGGCCGCTGATTCGCTCGCTCAGACGTCAACCTACTTTGTCTACTCGCGCAGTGACTTGCGCAGGTGCATGTGGCCCATTTGCGGTGGCGACTATGTCAAGCGAGTCAATCGCGTCTCGACCAAGTGCGCCGACGGCGCTTACGCGGAAGATTGCTATGTTTCGGGCGTCGACCTCACGGCAATCGGCTTCAGCGAAGCGGACGCTTCCAAGCTGACGGACGGCTTCGGCTCTGGCCTCGTCATTCTTCGGGGCAAGATTGAGCAGAGGAAGGTCAACTCGTGGACCGTTAGCTACCTTGTGGCCAGCGAAGCCTGGGTTGGTCAAGCGGCGTCCAAGGCTACGGGCCTCTTTTACAACGTCACCGACAATGGCCTTCGGTGCTTCGCTGCTCCGTGCAAATCGATCCACGAAGCGCGCATCAACAGCAGTCTCGATCAAGAGATCGCGAATGTCGATTTCGCAGCGTCCGGCGCCAACTCGAAGCAAGTGAGCGCGGCCAACTCCGCGCTCTCGACGAACGACGGTGTTATCGTCGCGGGCACCAACTACGCCGTCAGCGGACCGGGCGGCAAAGCGAATGCGCTCAAGGCGAGTGAGTTTTACCTGCGCGCCCTTCCCGCAAAGAAGGCGCCGGTCTGTCTTGACGCAAGCACCAAAGGTGTCCGCTACGTTTCGGGAAGTCCGATGAAGTGCGCGGCAATGATGTATTCGTGCAACGCGGGCGAAAGCGCATTTAGCGGCACCTGTGGCTGCGGTTGCGTTGCGACGGGCGTTACTCAGTGCGGCGACAAGACCTGTGCCGCCGGCGAAAAGTGCAACGAGCTCGAGACCTTTCCGGTGCAGTATTCCTGCAGCGCCAGCAAGTAGGCATCGCTTGGCACCGGTGGCTCACCCCAACGAACAAAAGCCTTCGTAGTCAATGTAACTCGTAATGCTCGGTTTCGGCCCGCAGACAACGCAGTTCGGATCGCGTCGAAGGCGAAGCTCGCGGAACTTCATCTTCAAACTGTCGTACGTAACCAAGCGCCCGACGAGCGGGTCGCCCTTGCCAAGAATCAACTTGATCGCTTCGGTGGCTTGCATCACACCGATAATGCCCGGCAAAATTCCGAGTACGCCCGCTTCTTGGCAGCTAGGCGCGAGGTGCGGGGGTGGCGGCTCGGGGTAGAGGCATCGATAGCAAGGTCCCGCCTCGATGCCGAGCGTCTTCGCGGCACGTTCGGGGACGAAGGTTGTGACTTGTCCGTCGAAGCGAAAAATCGATCCGTGTGCGACCGGCTTCCCCAGAAAAACGCTTGCGTCATTCACGAGGTAGCGGGTCGGGAAGTTGTCGGTGCCGTCGACGATGACGTCATAGTCGGCAAACAAACGATCGACGTTGCTGCTGTTCAGGCGTTCGCGGTAGCCGACCACTTGGACGTCGGGATTGAGATCGCGAATCGCCTTTGCCGCGCTCTCGACTTTGGGTTCTCCGATGCGGCTCGTGGCGTGCAGAATTTGTCGCTGCAGGTTTGAGGCGTCGACCGTGTCGGCGTCGACGATACCGATCGTGCCGATTCCTGCGGCGGCGAGGTAGAGCCCCGCCGGTGAGCCAAGTCCGCCCGCGCCGATGAGGAGCACTTTGCTCTTGAGGAGTTTGGCTTGGCCCACCTCGCCGACTTCCGGAAGCAAAATGTGGCGCGAGTACCTTTCGCGTTGCGCATCGGTGAGTTGCGGTGGCGTGTCCATCGGATAGCCGAGGTCTTTCCAACGAACGAAGCCCGGATTCGCTGTTTCGACGTTCACGTAGCCGAGCTCAGCGAGTGTGGCCGCGGCGAGTGCCGATCGCGTGCCGCCGGCGCAGTAAGTGACGACCTTGGCGTTCTTATCGGGAATGCGTTGCTCGACCTGAATTTCGAGGAAGCCGCGCGGAATCGAGAGCGCGCCTGGAATATAGCCCGCGCGGAATTCCTCTTTCTCGCGCACGTCGAGGAGGACGAATTCTTCTTTGGCATCGAGCCTACGCTTCAGCTCATCGAGGGAGATGTCGCGGGTCACTTTGCGCACGGAGGCGATCAGGTCTGCGTAGGTGGTCGGCATTGAGAGTCTCGTTCAGTGAAGATGTGTCTTGTTTAGCAGAGGTCAACTGTGTGTCACGAGTCGCTTGGCGACGATCGGATTGAGGAGGTCGACAGCAGCGCCGCGAGAGCCCCCCCGTCCCTTGGACGCACGTTCGTCGGCGCCAGACACTGGCGTGCGAGAGTTCCCAGCGTCTCACCGGTTTGCGGCCGCATCGCGCCGGCGAGTGCGGCGAGCGCGTCTTCGACAAGGCGACCGAAGCCATAGACGTCGTCGTCGGCATGCGCATTGCGACCCGAAAGGCGTTCCGGTGAAACGTAGCCGAGGCTGCCCGATCCTGAGGGTTCAGCCTCCCGGCGCGCGGAGCCGAAGTCGCTCACGATTGGGTAGCGCAACGACGAACCGTCAAGAAACAAGACGTTACTCGGTTTGATGTCGAGATGAACGAAGCCTGCCCCGTGGATACGCGCGAGCGTTCGCGCGATGGGAGTGAGCCAAAGGGCGGCATCGATCAGTCGCTCATCTTTTGCATCGAGGCGTCCGCGAAGGGATCCGCCCTCGGCCCACTCGAAGGCGAGCCATCCGTCATCAGGGCTTGCGTCGAAGACGCGAATAACGCCCGG
This sequence comes from Myxococcales bacterium, assembly GCA_023248735.1. Lineage (GTDB taxonomy): Bacteria > Myxococcota_A > Polyangia > Polyangiales > Polyangiaceae > JAHFDX01. The sequence goes on along the minus strand of JAHFDY010000003.1, from coordinate 35,204 downwards.
CCCGGCAAGTTTGCTCGTCGTGTGTGCTTCGTGCAAAAGAGCGGCGCGATCGGAACGACCATTGTGAAACGCCTTGAGTGCGACCTGACGCCGAAGGACTGTGTCCTGTGCTGCAAAGAGGGTAGCCGCTCCGCCTCGCCCCGCCTCACGAAGGATGGTGAAGGGTGCCTTCGGACGCTCGCTCACGATTGTGGCAGACCCATGGGTGCGCTCGACCTGCGCGTGCACGATACCGAGTCGTTCCCGCAACCTCAGGAGGCGCTCCTTGGCACCAGGATATTCGTAGTCGACGAGGAGCACTTTCTCGATCAGCGCGAGTGCCACCGCATACGCGCCAGATTGTTCGTGAATGTCGGCCGAAAGGATGCGCGCTACCGGGCTGCGTGAGCGCTCGAGGATCGCGATCGATTCGGCTACTTCCCCACGATCGTCGAGCGCGCGTCCAACTTCGAGCGCAAGTTCGTCAGGAAGCGGAACTACCTTGTCGCGCGCAACGAGCGTCGCGACAGCGCTGCCTTCGTCGGTCGTTTGCCGCGCATGTCGAAAGAGCGCGAGTGCCTCGTGGAGCGAAGGGCCTCCTTCCGTGCCGAAGGCAGCCAGTCGGCTCACTTCGATCGGCGCGCTGGGCGTCGGGGGTACAATCGACTCCGCCTTCGCACTGGCTTTCCCGAAGGTCTGTTTGAGCCAATCCGCAAGACCCATCACAACACCTCGAGCGCGGGTTTGTCGCCCCGGCATCGCACAAATTTGTCGCCCGAGAGAAGGGTAACCAAGGGATCGGTTTGGAGCTCTCGCGCATCGCTCAGCATGAGCGCTCCGTCTGGCGAATGCAGCTCGAGCCATTGGCCGTCGTCGCTCGGGCGAAGCACGCCGATGCCATCAATCGAGTAGGGGCCAAACGAAGCAAAGACGGATTCGCCTGCCATGTTGATGCTGCACGCCCCTTTTTTTTCCGGCGTAAGCACGACGGTCGCCTCGCGGCCAAGCGCGAGCTCAAGCCGGCCCTCGAGCGTGATGGGGCCGCCTATGGGCAAGCCTTGCGTGTAGGTCCCGTTGCGGGTTTCGAGATCGCGGACCACGATCCGGCCGCCCTTGCTCGCAATCTCAAGGTGACGTCGACTCACCGCGGCGTGTTGTAAACGAAGTTGACCTTCGCTTCGGCCGATGATGAGCTCCGTGTCGAACCAAACCCGAACGGGGCGGCCGTCAAGGTTGAGCGACGCGGGCCTCCGTTGCGCTCGGCTGTGCGTGAGGCGATTGATAATTGCCGCGACCGCGGGTGAACCCGCACCAAAATTCGAGAGCAGAGCGAGTGCGCCACGCCGATCGCCCGCGAGCATAAGGCTCTCTGCCTCCCCCATGTTGGTGCGGAGAGATTGAGCGCTCTCACCCTTTGCTTGCTCTTCGCGGAGCAGATAGTCGAGTTCTTCAAACGATCCGGCGGCGGCGAGGGCGCGTTCGACACCGACCCGGTTGTCGGTCCGCTTGTATATCGCTAGGGCGAGGTCGAACTGCGCAGCATCAAGAAGTAGCGCACCCGTTTCGTCGAGATCAAATCGCAACGTTCGGTCCAGCGCGCCTTCCCCCGCAAGCGCGAGGAGAAATTGGGCGCGTTTGGTCAATACGGTTGACATATCCGGTGAGCCTGGAGGCACGCACTGAGCGGCACGCGCCAACCATGCAAGTCGCTTCGCAGGTTCGCGCTCAGCATCGGCGGCGGAAATGAGAACGCCGCATGCAGCGCTCGGATCGCCTGCTTCGAGCCATAGCTGGGACGAACGCTCCCACTCGCCAGCAAGCGCTGCTTGCTGCGCCGCGCGCCGTTTGCCGCTTTTGAAGAGAGTGTCCCACATGGCAGCGAGCGGAAATGATGGCACGTTTCGGCGCGCGCCCAAAACAGGACACGCGCGCCCGTGTTCGCCCGTATCATAAAGCACATGGCCAGCGGGACGAATCGCCTCGGGGAATTGCTCGTTCGCGAGAAGCTCATCAGCTTAACTCAACTGCGACACGCCCAAGACGAGCAGCAGAAGTCAGGTCAGAACCTTGGCTACACGCTCGCGCGCCTTGGCTATGTGAGCGACGACGAGATCACGACCTTCTTGTCGCAGCAGTACCGGGTGCCGACGATCAATCTCGACGAGTACGAGATCGACCCTGACATTCGCAAACTCGTGCAGCGTGAACAGTGCGAGCGTCATCGCATCATTCCGGTTTCGCGATCGGGCAACTCGCTGATTGTGGCGATGGCCGATCCGACGAACCTCAACGCGATTGACGATCTTAAGTTCTTGACCGGCTACAACATTGAACCGGTCATCGCGAGCGAAACGGCGATCTTTGGTGCCATCGAGCGCTACTACAACGTCGGCCCTTCGTACGAAGAGGTGATGGCCGGTTTCGACGAAAACGAAATCGATTTTACCGGCGACGACGAAGAGCTGAACCTGATGGAGCTTGAGCGCGCCAGCGAAGACGCTCCGGTTGTCAGACTCGTAAATATGATGCTCCTCAATGCGATCAAGCAAGAGGCGAGCGATATCCACATTGAACCGTACGAAAAGAAGCTGCGCGTTCGGTATCGTGTCGACGGCGTCCTCGTCGAGGAGATGACGCCGCCTCTCAAGCTGAAAAACGCGATCGCGAGCCGCGTGAAAATCATGAGCTCACTCGACATCGCCGAGCGACGTTTGCCACAAGACGGTCGCATCAAGCTGAAGCTCGGCAAAGGTCGCGAGATGGACTTCCGCGTGAGCATCATGCCGACGATGTGGGGCGAAAAAATTGTTCTCCGTCTCCTCGACAAGGGCAACCTGCAGCTCGACATGACGAAACTCGGTTTCGATGTGAAACCTCTCGAGGACTTTCAATGGGCGATCCATCAGCCTTGGGGCATGGTGCTTGTTACGGGGCCGACCGGTTCAGGGAAGACAACCACGCTCTACTCGGGCCTCAGCGAGCTCAACAAGCCGGGACACAACATCAGCACTGCCGAAGACCCGGTTGAGTACAACTTGCCAGGCATCAACCAAGTGCAGATGCACGACGATATTGGACTCAACTTCGCGACTGCGCTCCGATCATTTCTACGTCAAGACCCGGACATCATCATGGTCGGCGAAGTGCGCGATTTTGAAACAGCAGAAATTGCCGTCAAGGCCGCGCTTACGGGTCACCTCGTGATGTCGACCCTCCACACCAACGATGCGCCTGCCACGATCTCGCGTCTTCTTAACATGGGCGTCGAGCCATTTTTGATCACCGCGAGCGTCAATTTGGTACTCGCGCAACGCCTTGCTCGAAAGGTGTGCGCCGAGTGCAAGACGCAGGTCAAGGTCGACCGGAAAGTCCTCGAAGACTGCGGTTTCAACCCCGAGCAAATTGCAAAGAGCAATGGCAGCATTCTGAAGGGTGAGGGCTGTCGAACGTGTAACGGAACGGGTTACAAAGGGCGAATCGCGCTCTACGAGGTGATGCGCTTCACCGACAGCTTGAAGGAAATGGTGCTTCAGGGCGCATCAACCGCAGAACTAAAGATGGCCGCCGTGAGAGCAGGCATGATGACCTTGCGCATGAGTGGTATCGGTAAGATTCTTGACGGTGTTACATCGCCAGAAGAAGTGATGCGCGTCACCATGGCCGATTGACCGAATGCAAGACATCAGACGAATGCAAGATGTCAAACGTATGAGGAGAAACGCGGTTGCTCAATTGGCCTAAAGGACACCGTGAAGCCGGTGCTGCGGGCGTTGCGTTTGCCTTGCTATCGGTGGCAATTTTCCCTGCGGTTGCTCCCGACATGGTGCCGGTGCTTGGGGCGAGTCCTGCAAGCATCGCATCCTATTTCTCATCCCATCGCATGCAATTTCTAGTTGGAAATTACTTGGGGATTGCGGCCATGATTCCCGGTTTGCTAGCGCTCTCATATCTCTCGGCGCTCTTTCGTCGGGCCGAAGACAACGAGGGCTGGTCGTGGCTCGTTGTCTTGTCCTCTGGTATTTTTGCGTTCGGCGTCGCGACCGCTGACCTCGTCGTTTTTCAAGCGATACCGTTTCTTTCGGCACCCGGACTTGAACTCGGCGCGAAAGTAGCTTCTGACATCGCCGAAGCTGGGTTCGCGCTCGCCATGTTGCCGGTGTCCGGGTTCGCGCTGGCTGTCGCATGGGCATGTCGGGCGACGAATGCGTTGCCGCGATGGGTGGCGCCCTCGGGAATCGTAACGGCCGCTATTTCATTTGCCGCAAGCTTGGGTTCTATCTGGACGCCGCCTTTCTTGGCCGGTGGCGGGCCGGTGACCTCACTTGCGCTCTTTGTGTTTGCGTGCTGGTTCGGTGCGATTGGCGTCGCGTTGCTGCGAAAACGGTAAGTTGTTGCCGTTCAGGCCGCATTTGTGACCCTTTTGGGGCGGCGCCTCGTCGAAAGTCGGCTACCGTGGCCGCATGCGTACATCTTGCCTAGCGTTCATGTTTGCGATTGTTGGCGTTGCCTGTTCTTCCCCCGACCCAGCGAGCTCCACGAAGAAATCGGTCAGTGGCCCGACGCGGGGAGGTGACCCCGTTCAAGCCCCCGTAGCTTCGTGTAGCGGTCGCGTCTGCGGCATGGATACAGAAGGCACAAGTTGCGGAACTTGCGGCGGGAGTCAGACTTGCTCCACGGCGGGCCGCTGCGAGACCAAAGTGCCCGATGGCGTAACTTGTCCAGCGACCGCGTCAGTCGGGGCAGCGGTTGGCAAAGTGGTTCAGCCGGGCAGCTTTCCTCTCGCTCAAGGTGGCGAGTACACGATTGAGGACAACTGCGCCAAGCCCGTCTACATCCTTAGTGTCACGGAGACGTGCGGCATCTGCATGACTCACCTTGGCCAATGGACGAAGACCGGTGGCTTTTTCGATCAGCTGAAGGCTGACGGCGTCGACGTCATCTTGGTGTCCACAGAAAATCCGCAAGGGGCTGTTGGCTCCGTTGCAACCGCGGAAGCGTTGCGCAAGCGCTTCAATCTTGGCGATCGATACGTCCTTGGTTACGAGCCACTCGGACGCGACAGCTTCACGAGCTTCATCGCGACGCGCACGCGGTACGCTGGCGCGCGCATCGCGCTCATTGTCAAACCGGGCAATATCATCGGTGCGGTCGGACAAGTCGATGACGAGACGGAGATTCGCACAGCCCTCGGACTCGAATGACTATCGACTCACCGCCTGTTCGTCCCCACTTTGCGCTTGCGCTCGTTGCGCTTGCCAGCTGCTCGTCGCCTGTCACACCGGCGCCTCCTCAAGAGACCAACACTCGCCCCGTGCCCACGCTTACGGACGAAGACCGCGTGGCGGCTGCCGACTGCACCTCGTCATGGATCGCAGCTGCCACGGGGCGCGTCGTCGACAATACCGGCGCACCAATCGAGGGTGCGAGCGTAGGGTATTGCGTTTTCGGCAACGGTTTGGGCAACTGCCTTGCTTACGTCAAGACGACGAAGAACGGGTGGTACAACTATCCCATCAGCAAGAACTACCGTTGCGTCGACAAGGCGGCGGTTCACGCACTCGCTCCCGCGGCAACGAACCAGCGCCTCTCGGAATCGTATTGCACTCCGACGTTAACGCCAAACCGCGGCGTGCTCGACAATGCGACCGATGAAGTTCTGTATAGGCTAGCGGCGCCGACTTCGATTCCACCGCTCGGCGATATCAAGCAATCGCGCACGGTTACATTTCCGGGCGACATTGAGGTAACGCTCACGCCGGACGCGATCACCGAAAGCGATCAATACGAAAGGTTGAGCGCGGCTCCGATCGATCCCGCGGCGCGTCCGTGTTTCGTGCCAAAAGATCTAACCCTTGACGGTCTCGTCGCGTTTTCCCCAAACATGAACGTGGCGGTGTTTAGCGATAACCCGGTGAAAATCGGCGCCAAGTTGCCGACCACGTTGCCAGAGGGAACGGCCGTCGACCTCTATTTGCTTGGTGGTGTAGGCACGCAGCTCGACACTGAGCATGCGGTGGAAGAGGGTACGCTGGCTAAGTTCGGAACCGGAAAGGTGACCGGCGGCCGAGTCGTGCCCGACAGCGGCAGCGAGCTGACCGCGCTAACGGTGGTCGGCTACAAGCGGCGCTAGGAACCCGTCGGGCAAAGCCCGCCGAGTTCCGTCGTGACTGATTATGTTCGAGAGGAGTTCGGCAACTCCCCTCGAGCACCCTACCCGCAACTTGGATTCGAAATGCCTATCTGAGAGCTTCAGCAATACTTACAAAAATAAGCGCGTATCATGCGGTGAACGAACCTCATGAACCAATCCGGCGACCTCAAGTTCAACCTGCATCAGCTCCTCAAGACGATGGTCGAGAAGGGCGCGAGCGACATGCACATCACGACCGGTGCGCCGCCCATGTTGCGCATCGACGGAGCCATGGTTCCGCTGAAGCTGCCGCCGCTTGGGCCGGTCGAAACGAAGGCGCTCTGTTTTTCCGCGCTCAGTGAAGAGCAGAAGGCGCAGTTCGAAAAGTCGAACGAGCTCGATCTCAGCTTCGGCATCAAAGGCCTCTCGCGATTTCGATCGAACATTTTCACACAGCGCGGCGCCGTTGCCGGTGCGTTTCGTACGATTCCGTTTCGCGTATCGACGTTCGATGAGTTGGGTGTTCCTGCGATCGTGTCCGACTTTTCGAACAAGCCGAACGGCCTCGTTCTCATCACGGGTCCAACCGGCTCAGGCAAGAGCACGACGCTTGCTGCGTTGATCGATAAGATCAATACCGAGCAACGTTTGCACATCATCACGATCGAAGACCCGATCGAGTTCCTTCATCCGCACAAATTGAGCATCGTCAATCAGCGCGAAATCGGCTCGGATACGGAGGGCTTCAAGCACGCGCTTCGCTACGTGCTCCGCCAGGATCCGGACGTCGTACTCATCGGCGAGATGCGCGATCTCGAAACGATCGAAGCCGCGCTCACGATCAGCGAAACGGGCCACTTGGTGTTTGCCACGCTCCACACCAATGGTGCGATCTCGTCTATCAATCGCATCGTCGACGCGTTCCCTCCGCACCACCAGTCACAAGTGCGCACGAAGTTGTCGCTCGTTTTGCAGGGGGTGGTCTCGCAGCAACTGATTCCGCGCATGGGCGCCCCGGGGCGCGTGCTCGGAGTGGAAACCATGATTCCGAACGCCGCGATTCGGAATTTGATTCGTGAAGACAAGGTTCACCAAATTTACAGTCAGATGCAGGTCGGCCAGGAGAAAAACGGCATGCAGACGCTGAACCAGTCACTCTACTCGCTCTACTCGCGTCGACTTATCTCACTTGAAGAGGCGATGACGCGCGCAATCGAACTCGACGAGTTCAAGATGATGGTCGAGGGGCGAACGACCATGGCGTCGCACCATTCGCGCCCGCCGATGGGTCGCTGAAATCATGCTGAGAGATTTGCTCTCGTTGGCCCGCCGCTAGAGGCTTGGCTTTGGGGGCCGTTCTAGCCCGAGCTCTTTCATGACGGCTTGCAGATCATCCCACGCTTGTCGCTTTGACTCGAGCTGCTGCGGCCCCGGTCGCAAAAGATACGAAGGGTGATACGTCGGCATCATCGGAACGCGCCCGCGATAGAGTTTCCATTGCCCACGAAGGCGCGTGATGCCCATCTTCGTATCGAGCATCGCCGCGACCGCCGTGTTGCCCATGGCGACAATGACTTTCGGCGAGACGAGGTCGATCTGTTCGTTCACGTAAGGAAAGCAACTTGACATCTCTTCCGGCGTCGGCCTCCGATTCTCCGGCGGCCGGCACTTGACGATATTGCAGACGTAAACATCGCGCTCGGGGTCCAAGCCCATCGCGGCAATCATCTTGTCGAGCAATTGCCCTGCCTTGCCAACGAACGGCAGCCCCGTCGCGTCCTCGTCTGCCCCAGGGGCTTCGCCAATGAACATCAACGCTGCATGAGGATTCCCCCTGGAAAAAACCGTCTTGTTGCGAGTGGCCGCAAGTCCACACTTCCCACACAGAGAGACCTCCGCCGCAATCTGCGGAAGCCGCACATTGCGATCGACCGCAACCTCCGGAAGCGCCACCTTCGCAGGCGCTGTCTCCACCAACCGTGGCTCCGGCTCATGAAAATCCGGCAAGGCATACGTAGCCGCCAAACTCTCGCGCCCAACCCCGGACGCTCCTGATCCTGATCCTGATCCTGATCCTGATCCTGATCCTGATCCTGATCCTGATCCTGATCCTGATCCTGATCCTGATCCTGATCCCACTACCCCCGCATCACGCCGTGCCATCCGCGGGACTCCACTCGCGCCCGTCTCGACCTGCCACTCCACGTAAGCCCGAAGCGATCGAACAAGTTGCGCGGCCTCGTCTCGCAGGTCACTCATCGGTTGAAGCGAACATTGAAAGGGTTCGTGTTCCCCGCCTGCGGGTTGCCGTCGCGGTCGAGTGCCGTCCTGAAGCGTTGCCTCTTCGCGCAGCGGATCGCCGCCCCGCCGAATCCGTTGCCTGGATCGGAAAGAATCTTGACGGTTTGTGCCAGGCCCTCCGCGCTCACGGATACCTGAATCTTCACGACGGCCTCGTCGACTTGAGCGACTTCGGCCTCAGTGGGCCAAAAGCTGCTGCAGTTCCATTCGTTGCCGCCGAGAAGGCCCGCGCTGCGTGATCGGTCAACCGTCGATGCGGGAGCAGTGCCGGTGCCCGTCCCTCCGGGGACACCACTCGCAACGGGGATTGTTCGAACGGGTACCGTGGACGTTCCGTCGTTCGAGCTGTTTCCGCCTGCGTACGCGGAGGCACTGCCCGTAACGATGGTGTTTCCGGTCAAGTCAAGGGGCGCGTTTGGGTCTTCCTTTGCCGTAAGCGCCTGTGCGGCGGCGGCGGGTGACGCTGCTTGCGGAGGAGCGTCTTTTGGCGTCGGATCCTTCGCAACCGTCGGAGTTATCTCTTTGACCACGGGCTCGACCGCAGGCATGGGCGGCGCGTCGTCGCGCGTGACATCGATTTCAATCTCAGCAAGTCGCATCTCGACGTGGCCCCGAACATCGTCGGCGAACATGGCGAGGCCGATGAGCGAGATGAATAGGAAGAGCATCGTAAGTGACGCTTGTACGATGCTCGCGCCGACGAAGAAAATTGCGATGAGGCCCTTGTCCTCGTCGTACCCGAGGGCCATGACGCGATCGTAGGGCGTCGCATCGCGTGCGCGAGCGCTCCTTGGGTCGTCACGTTCAACTGGAGTGAACACAGCCGTTGCCATCGTAGGTCATTCCCACCTTGATTACTGTGACTTAGGGGGTCCGGTGGGCGTAACCGCAAACGCGATCTTCGCGATGCCTGCCGTTTTGAGAATGTCGATCACGTGGATGACGCGGCCGTAGTTGACGGCGGCATCAGCCTTGATTGACGCGCGAAGTTCCGGATTTTTCTCCCTTGCGGCCCTTGCAAATGGTGCGACCGCATCATCGTTTGCAATTTGGGTAGAGTCGACAAGTACCCGCCCGTCGGCGGCGAGCGACACACTGAACACGGTTTGCATTTCACCGCTGTTCGCAGCTTTCGGTAACTCCATTGACAATCCCGATTGGGCGATAAGGCGTGCCGTCACCATGAAGATGATGAGAAGCACCAGCGTGACGTCGACAAGTGGCGTGACGTTGATGCCAACAATTTCGGAATCCGCGTCGTCTGCTCCGCCGGCCATCGCTTATTCTCCCCGCCTGCCTCGCGAGGGGGCCGGTGCTTCGCTATGGCTCTCGTTGGACCGCAGATGGGCTAGCAGCGAAAGAGCGAGCGCGTCGGTGTTGGCGAGCTTTGCCTTCACGATGCGCTGAAATGTGTTGAACGCTGCGACGGCGGGGATAGCAACCACGAGGCCAACGGCGGTTGCGACGAGGGCTTCCGCAATGCGGGCCATGACGAGAGTCGAAGCGGAGTTGGCAGCGGCCGATCCTGCTGCGCCTTGGGAGCTCTTCGCGAGCTCTTGAAACGCGCCGACGATGCCGATAACGGTGCCGAGCAATCCGATGAACGGCGCGTTGTTGCCGAGCGTTCCCAGAAATACGAGACGCTTTTCGAGTTTCAACTTCTGCAACGCGCTGGCGCTTGCCATTGCGTGTTCGGCCGAGTCAGCTCCACGATCGGCTTCGACGACGCCCGCGATGACGACGGCCGCCTCGGCGCTCTTCGATTGCTCGAGGCGCTTGCGTGCGGACGCCAAGTCGTTGCTGCGAAAGAACTTGTTGAGGTCGCGCATCAGCGCTTCGACGTCGTCCGACACCGACCAATAAAGCCACGCGCGCTCGAGCATGATCGCAAGCGAGACGACGCTCAGGATGAGCATGAGCCACAGCACCCAGCCAGCACCTAGGCCGACCATCACCTTTTGGATTAGCTCGGTGGCGCCCTGTTTTTCGTTCATCTACGCGTTTTCCGGTTCTGATTCGACGGTTGCGGTTTCGGTGCGCGGGAAGATGAATGCCGAAGCGAGCACCGTTGTTGCGTAAGCCCCTTTGGGTAGCACAAAGCGCACTCGAACGGTGGTTTTGGTGGCGTTTGGGGTTCCTTCGAAAGATGCCATTTCGGCCTCCGCAATGAGCTCCTCGACCCAAACGCGCAAGACGCGACGGGTTCCTTCTCCCCACTTGGACGTCCCTTCGAGCGGGAAGTTCTCACCGAGTTGTTGCAACATGATTGCATCTTCAAGAACCTTGGTCAAGCCGTCTGCGGCACGCATCTTTACGCCGAACATCGGTCCTGTCGGACTGAGCTCGCCGGCGCGCGCACGTGCGCGATCGGTTTCGACGTCCGTGCACGTGAAGAGCCCGCCGGTTTCGTGCTTCTTGAGTACGTCGCCTTCGACGGGCGTGTGCCACGTCCCATCTGCAACGCGTGCATCGAGCACGCGATTGAACACGTGCGACTGCAATGCGGAGAAAAGAAACTGGCGTGCGCGCATGTCACGGGGGCCGTGCTCTTGTCCGCGCAGCCAGGCGAGCGCTCGTTCGGCGTTGTCTCCGCCGCGACCGAAGCGCTGCTCGCCAAAAAAATTCGGTACACCTTCTTTACCAACTCGACGCAGCACTGAAAGGGCGCGCTCCGCATCGTTCATGCTCACGTCCCGGATGCGAATATCGAAGCGGTTTCCGCGAAGGTGGCCAGGCTTTAGCTTGTTGTCGTGCCAGCTCACTTCGTTGATGTCGATTCCTGGAAGCTGCAGCTTCCGGGCACTGCTCTCGAACTCGGCGCGATCAAACTTAGGGGGCCGCAGGAGTGTGAGCGACTGCGTGGTGATGGCGAATTTGTCCTTCATCCCGGCGTGGCCCGCTTGCCGTATGTCGGCGCCGAGTGCGTTTGCGATCGCGCGTATGGCATCGAGCGTGTTCGTGTCGCGCTTTCGGATCTGGAGCCACAGGTGCTCACCGTGGCCACTTGGTCCGTAGGCCGGCAACTCGTCAACCACGAAGTCTTCCGGTGATGATTTGAGGCGGCCAGTGGCGAGTTCGATCATCGAAGGGACGTAGCGACGCTGACGCGTGGGGGCAACGTTTGTTGCGAGAACGTTGAAATCCAGGCAGATCCAGCGGCCGGCGCATCGAGTACTCTCGAGGCGCCATGTTGCAACTGCCCAACTGCGGAATCGTCGCCGCTGCGCTTGTCCTGCTCACAGGATGCAAAATCGTTGGGCCGCGCTGCGAGCACGTCATGTGTATCGCGGGATTTCGCCCTGCACCGAATTGTCAATGCGAGCCGATCGCGCCTGCGAGTGCATCGACCGCGCGCGCGATGCCTTCTGCCGCTGGGTCCAGATAGAACAGCGCTTACCGTCAGCGAATGACATGAGCTGCAATCACGCTGCTCGATCGATAACTGCGCAGCGCGGCGCCCATTTGGTAGGTGTTCAGCAAGCCCGGAATGTTGTTGCGCGGCGTTGCGTACTCGAGCCTTAGGTTGTCGTCGGTCGAAAGAAACTGTTCGCGCGACTTGCCAGTCTCGCGGGAGACATCGTCAAGAAACCGATCCATCGTTTCGTCTGCGAGCACCAGATCGTCGAGATGCTCCGTGAGGTGCTGCTTACCGAGAATTGCGCGAAGTTGCGGGGCTTGGTCGAGCGCTTCGAGCCGTTGTATGGGCGCGATCAAGGGTGTGAGACTTGCGACCAAGATGCCTTGTTCGCCTCGAATGAAGAAGAGGGTGTTCGGAAATGTATCGCGGCAAGTTGCAATTTGTGTCGCGATCTCGCGACGGGTCGTGTGATGGAGTTGAATCCACTGTTGAAGGATGCCGCCTTCGCGCAGCCGCAGCTTCGCCGTTTCGTAGAACTCGCGGTTGTACAAATTGGCGGCACCTGCAAACCAGATGCTCGATAGCTCGATGCTGATGAGATCGTAGCTGCCGTTGCGAACGAGCAGCGCGTTGCGGCCGTCCTCGTATAGAACCCGTACCCGCTTGTCGCTGAGCACATTTCGGTTGATGTCTCCGAAATACGTGCGCGCTGCAGTTACAATTGCAGGGCTCAGCTCGGCGACGTCGATCGTTTCGAAGGGGTAGGCGGCAAGGGCGCCGAGTGTTGTGCCGGTGCCCAAGCCGATGACGAGCGCGCGATCGAAGCGCGAAACGAACATCGCTGGGATGTGCGCAAAGCCGTACTGGGCCGTCATCTGAAAACCGTTGTCGCCTTGGAACTTGCCGGCGGTGTAGAGCGTTCGAAGCGCACCGGAGCTTGTGACGGTTGTGACGCCACCGTGAACGTCCTCATGAACCCAGATGACCTTTGCGTCCGTCGGAAGTTGCTTCTCAAAGTACACATTCGCGCCACCGGAGAGGCGCGTGAGATCCCATCGTGGGGCGAGGAAAATAAGCAACACCGCAAGGCCCGACACAATGGGCCCCGCCAAGCGTAACCGCGGCGTGCGCGTTGTGGCCGCATGGTCCCCTGTCGCGAAAACGAGAACGGCCGAGAGGGCGTAGCCAAGGGTCACCACGCGAAGGCTGCGTTCGGAACCCAGTGCGGGCAGCAGGACCCACCCTCCAAGAAGTGACCCTCCGATCGAGGCGAAGGTGTTCAATGCCGTAAGGCGCCCGATGATGCGTCCCACGTCGTTGCGTTGTGAGGCTGCTTGCAAGACGAGTGGAAACGCGCTGCCCATGCACGCAACCGGAACAAACAGCGCGAGAAACGCAACGAGCGCGCGAATCGATTCTCGGCCGTGCCACGATGTGACGCTGGCTCCGACCGTTTCGAAAACGGACGGTAGGCGATCCCAGAGCGGAACGGTGACGGCGAGCGCAAGTGCCGAGAGTGAAAGACTAAGCGGCAACGCCGCGCGGCCTGCACGGCGCGCGAGGACCGGCGCAACTGTTGCGCCAACGGACAACGACACAAGGAAGATGAAGAGAATGAGACCAAAGACATAAACGCTTGTGCCGACAACCAGGGCGAGCAGATGAACGAAGAGCACTTCGCTCGCGAAGACGAAGAGCCCTGACGCGATCGAAGTGATGACAAGCGCGCTGGAGCGGCTATCGAGGATGTTCGTTTTGGGCTTTGTGGTGGTCTGGCTTGTGTCGGTCGTGCGCGATTCTTCGCGGTTGAGAAGGAAGCTAACGATACCGACGAGGACGCTGGTCGCCGCCGAAATACGCATCGTCTTCGAGAGGCCGAATGCAGGAATCATCCCGTAAGCGCAGATAAGCGATCCAAACGCACCGCCCGCGGTGTTGAGGCCGTAGAGGATAGACAGTTGGCGTTGCCCGCCCAAAGCCGTGACGTAGCGTGCGAGAATCGGCAACGTAGCGCCCATGCCAATCGCGGGCAGCATGACCACCGCAGATGCGAGCACACAGCGCACAACTTGAAGGGTCGCAATGGACGTGGCGGACGATGACGCGACCGAAACATAGACTCTTGTGACGAGACCGAACATGGCGGGCGAGAGTGCGCACGCGAGGCCGACACAGACTTCGATCGCCCCATAGGCGAAGAGCGGTCGCGCGACCCGATGTTCGAGCGCGCTCGCCAGAAAAGCGCCTATCGCGAGGCCGCCCATGAACGCGACGAGGACCGCGCTCGACGCATAAGCGGTCGCACCAAACGCGAATGAGAGGTACTTGAAGAACGCGACCTCGTCGATCAGGCCGGCCGCGCCGGAGGCGAAGTAGAGAATCGCAAGCAGCCGAAAATTCTTGGCGGACATGATGGGAGCGCGGCAAGCTACAACAGTTCCCGACAGGAAGCGCGTTGGTCAAAGGACTAGCGCAAGAGCTGCATGACAGAGTCCCGATCAAAGCGCGCTTGAGCAGAAACGGCGCCGGCACCAAGCTCGGCGATTTGATCCGCCGCGCGGGTTGCAACTTCTTCTGCCGTCGCGGCGCTGAGCTCGCCGGTCGGCCGCGGCCCGACTTCGCGCCTCACCCTCGCGGCCATTGAGTCTGAAAGGGACAGCGGGAAGCCATCGCCGGGTTCCGGCTCGGTCGTCAATCGTTGGAACCGTTTGGTCAACCAACTTGCCTCTGTAGAAGAGGGCGAATTCGCGATCATGATGGTCATGGGGACACCTCGCACCGGAAAACGCGCGCCTCTCGAGATAGCCCATTGACGAGCCGAGGCTTGCACACTTGCGTTCCTGTCCCTGGACCTCGCAAATGCGTTTCGCGTTTTGGATGCCGAACGAAACCAGCCTTAAGCCTGAGGCCTAGCCCAGACAAGGCAAGGAGGCGCCTCGCTTTGCTGCGCGCTTGTCTCTCGCCGTAGGAGCGTTTGGCACAACGGGTGCCTCAGCCGTTAGCTAGCGCAGCGTGAGGATTTAGTGCGGTCGCTCAGTGACCGTCGTCGTTTCGCCCGCGACCCACTGGAACTTATCGAGGAGAACCGACGAGTCGAGCGCGCTATCGCCAGTGTCCCAAATCATGAAGTCGAGCTGAATCTCTTCACCGGGCTCGACAGGAGCCTGCGTCGTCAGCCAACCCGTGGCGCCTCCGCCAGTGCTCACTTCGGAACAATAGCTATCCTTGCAGAAGTAGCCGGTTCCTTGGAGCTCCTTCTCGCCGCCGGCGCACTTCGATATGGACTGGCTATCGCCGTAGCAGCCGGTCATGACTTTGGGGGTGCATCGGTCGAAAAAGTCATTGTTGACGCTGACCGGGTTCTTGTTCGGATCGAACGAGATATTCTCTGGTTTGCCGCCGTTGAATGCCTTTGACTTGAGCACAGCCAAGAAGGCGTCGTTGAAATTGGAGCAGACAAACGCGGGCCACTCGCTCGTGAAGAAATTGAAATCGAACGAGAGACCCTTCGCGTTTGCCGGCACACGGAGCTTCAGCCGCACGACGATCGCATCGTTGACCACGTTGCTCGAAGTGCACCCCGGGACGCCTTTCGGATAGCCCGGGAGCACGTTGGCGTTCATGTTGCCCATCGGGCGGCCCGCAACGAAGCACTCCGCATTGCCCTTGGCCGAGTCGAACTCGCGCGCAAAGCCGGAACTGATCACGCCGAGCGAGGACCCCTCGCGCGGAACGATACTGCTACCGAATTTGGTGAGGATGCCGTGCTGAGCGTCGTTGAGATTGCCGCCGCTGCCATACGCAGCGCGATACTCAGCGCTGATGATGCCCCAGCCGCCGTCTTTTCCGTCGCGGCAAATGCCAAGTGCCTTCGCGAAGTCGTGCGCGTTGCCAGCAGGGCTGAGTGAGGTGTCGCACTTGGCGACGTTGTCCGTCTGGCCGTCACCGTCGTCGTCGCAACCGTTTCCAGGGATATCGTAGTTCAGAGGCGAGGGAACGCACGCGCCGCCATCGCTGGCACCGAACGGATCGAAGGCTCGCCCATCGTACGGGTTATTGGCCTCGGCATCTGTTGCGAACTCTCGCTTTTGGCCGGCTGAACATGCCGCTGCGAGAAAAAGCGCCGAAACCCCAATCCCCCGATCCATTGCGTTCATGGCACGCGTTTGCCATGGGCGCGTTTCGCCCGCTAGGCACCGTTCGTTCCGATGAGCCATTTGGGACAAAATTAGTCGTGGACGAGACGGCGTTCAGCACGACTTCAGCCAATTTCGTGGGCCATCTCGTCGCGTGGGCTGCGGAAGAACTGCTGAGGTGAGTAGGCCAGCAGATTTGACACGCGAGACGTATACAGACACGCGTACTCATCGACCTGCGCGCCGAAGCTCGATTGCTCGTTGCCTTCTTTGAGCAACGAACCCCAATAGGGATGAAATCGCAGGTCAATGCGACGTTCCATCATCGCCATCTCAACGTCGACCTGCTTGAGCCGTCCGCGCACGCGTTCGAGCGCGCGCTTGATGCGCACACGTTCGGCGTCGAGATCGCCCGGGCCCTTGTTCTGATCGATGCGCCGCGTGAGTTCCTTGAAGCGACTCTGATAAAACCGCAGTTCGTCTTCGAGACGCTCACGCATTTCTTCGAGCTGTTCGGTCCGCACGTAGTCTTCGCGACACGTCTCGTGAGCGAGCACTTCGGTTTCGAGCTCTTGGATGATCATGGCCGTGCGCCACGCGCTGTCCTTCTTCGAGCGCAAGATGTCGCCGTAAATGTGATCGCCTACGTATAGAATTTGATCACCATGAACGCCGAGGCCACGTTCAAGATCGGCCAGATTTCCACCTTGATAGATGTGACCGCGTTCGAGCGGCAGCTGCGCAAGCTTCAGGTTGTCGTTGTCGTTTGCCATGAGCGGCCTGCGCTCTTGGAAAAAAGCGGGCTTCGACGCAGCGACGATCGTGACGTCAAAGAAGTTGCGCCAGGACGGGTACTCACCCATTTGCCCGTCGAGCAAATAGGTCATCATCTTTTCTGTGTACCAACGGTGCGAGTTGGTCAGCACAAAGAGTTTCTTCCCTGCGCTTCGTAACTTGTGAAGCGTCGGCGCCAAGTCGGGATCGCGCACGATGTATCGCGGCAGATCAGAAGACACGGCGTTCAGGATGGTGCCGTCGCGATGTGCTTCGTCGATGCACTCGCGAATGTCGTGGAAGATCCGCCCGTAGTCGGTCGCGAGACCACGCTGTTCGAACGCCTCTACGATCGCGGAGTACAATGCGGCTTCGCTCAGGGCGTATAGCGTGTCGATCCAGTGATAGCGCGGCGTCGCGGCACGAACTTTCTTCGCGTGGTAGAGCTCGCGAAGCTCCTCCTTGGGGAGCTCGCGAAAGCCGTGGTAGCCCTTCGACACGTGCTTGTATCGGTCCATCTTAAGAACGTGGCCATAGCGCTTGTCGATCAGGAGCCCGCGCACAGGGAATGTGATCGAGTATGGGATGCTCGGTAAGAAACTTGGATATCCACGGGTGAGCAGCTTCGTCATGGTTGAGCGAATCGACAGCTCATCCATCTCGGCTTGGTTGTAGATCGCCAGCGTGTAGTCCATGTCGAACCCGACCCACGCAACATGGTGCATGCGCAAGTTACGATTGCAGAACACCCGCTTGGAACGCCCGATCGTCGGAACAAGCAGGCGCGTGTAAAATTCCTCGAGCGGAAGGGAAAGCTGCGGAGAATCGGGTGGGCTCACGTTGCTCTTTGGCGATGAGGGAAGCGATGCGCAACAAGTGTCCCACGCAAAGTGGGCAACGGTAAATATCTCACGGGATACGTCCTCGGGGGGGCGGGTTTGCTAGAGGCTCAGCGATAGCCTCGTCCTGCGTGGCGCTCTCTGCGGTTTGCCGTATCCTGCTTGTTGATGGCGTTGTGCGTTCTCAGAACAGGCGATGCCGTCGCCTCGGTATCCGTGAGGCGCGGCGAATTCAGTGCGTGGATTCAGGCGTCCGTCGCCGGTGCTTGGCAAGGTCAGTGGACCGAGCACGATGCACGCGTGGAGGTGTCGTTTCCGGAGGTGACCTCACTGGAGGGCGTTATCATCACAGGCTCCTCGGCGCTCGTGACGGAGCGCGCCGAATGGATGCTCCGCACCGAGGCGTACATTCGCGAACTCGTCGTCGCTCGCGTTCCGATTTTTGGCATTTGCTTTGGGCACCAAATTGTCGGCCAAGCGCTCGGCGGGCTTGTCGCCAAGAATCCCAAGGGTCGAGAAATTGGCACTGTAAATGTTACAATTAGCGCGCCCGACACGTTACTTGAAGGTCTCCCAACGCCTTTTCTTGCGAACGCCTCGCACCTCGAGAGTGTGGTCAAGTTGCCTGACGGTGCCCGACTTATCGGCCGGACTGACCTTGAGCCTCACGCCATGTACGCTGTTGGCGAACGCGTTCGCTGCGTTCAGTTCCATCCGGAGTTCGATCAAGATGTAACGCGTGGCTACATCGAGGCGCGCGCCGATCGTATCCGCGAAGAAGGTGGCGATCCAAACGTCCTTCATGAGAGCGCTCTCGAAACGCCACACGCGAGATCCCTCGTAAGACGGTTTGTGCAGGAGTTTGTGGTGCGCGCAAAGTAGAGTGGAGGGCGACATGACTGCCTCCGAGCTCGATCTCGCCCTCGTGCCCAAAGACGCACTCGGCATTTGCAACCGCCTTCGTGAGCGAGGCAAGCGCGCGTGGATTGTTGGCGGCTGCGTGCGTGACCTTCTCCTCGGTCGCGCCGTTAGCGACTGGGACGTTTGCACCGATGCGCTCCCCGACGAGCTCTTGCGCGCCTTTCCGAAAGCGATTCCGACGGGCGTCGAACATGGCACCGTTACGGTGGTGGTCAACAAAGTTCACTATGAGGTGACGACACTTCGTGGTGAAGAAGGCTACTCAGACGGCAGGCGGCCCGACCAGGTGTTCTTCGTCGAAGACCTCGTGCGCGACCTCGCGCGTCGTGACTTTACGGTGAACGCGATCGCGCTCGATCCCACGACGGGGCACGTCGAAGATCCATTTGATGGACGCGGGGACCTGGAGCGCAAGCTACTCAAGGCGGTCGGCGTAGCTGAAGAGCGCTTTTCCGAGGATGGACTTCGTGTGCTTCGTGCTGCGCGTTTCGTTGCGACGCTCGAGCTCGATCTCGACGAGGCAACCGCTCGCGCGATTCGCCCGACACTTTCGACGTACGAAAAAGTGTCGTCAGAGCGTATTCGCGACGAGTGGGTTAAGACGATGAAAGCCGCTCGTCCTTCGCGGGCGTTCGAAGTAATGCGCGAGCACGGGCTTCTCGAGGTGACTTGCCCTGAGATGCTCGAGGGTGTCGGCATGGTGCAGAACAAGTGGCACGCGTTCGATGTGTGGGGGCACGCGATGGCTTGTCTTGATGCGAGCCGCGGCGACGCCGTGCTCCGTCTGTCTGCGCTCCTTCACGACGTGGGCAAACCGCGCACGCGCGAATTCAATGACGCCAAAGGCGACTACACCTTCTACAATCACGAAGAGGTCGGCGCGAACATGCTTGGCCCGGTGCTCGAGCGGCTTCGTTTTTCCAACGACGAGCGCGCGCGCATCGTGCACTTGGTGAGGCACCACCTCATCTGCTTCGCGCCTGACTGGAGCGATGCTGCCGTTCGACGCTGGGTGAAACGAGTGACGCCAGAGCGGCTTGAAGACCTGTACGCGCTCAACGACGCCGACATCCGAGGGAAGGGAAGACCCGTTGACGACGAGCTCGAGAACGCGCGCGTACTCAAGGCGCGGGTCGCCGCAGTGCTTGCGGCGGGCGCAACACTTTCGACGCGCGAACTGAAAGTGAACGGGCGCGATTTGATGACCGAACTCGCGATCCAACCGGGTCCGGTTTTAGGCAAGTTACTTGACGCTTTGCTGGAGCAAGTGATCAATGACCCGGCGCAAAATGAACGCGAGCTACTGCTGAGGGCCGCGCGCGAACTGGTCGCGAAGGGGCTTTAGGCTGTGACCACCACCCATGGAACGCCGCATCGACGTACGTCCTACCATAATGTCAACAAGCTTAACGATGCGTTTTCGTAAAGATTCTTGAACATAAGGAACGCCGTAGCGTTCACACACGGCTTTCACTTCGGGCTGAATGCGCGCGTAGGCACTGGCTGGCAGCTCGGGAAATAGATGATGCTCGATCTGGTAGTTGAGGTACCCGTAGAAGAAGTCGCGCAGGCCACCAGTGTCGTAGTTTGCCGAGCCCGTTACTTGACGGATGTAAAACTCGCCGCGCGTGCGAGGTGAACCCTCGTATCGATAGAGGTCGTCGCCGGCGTGGTTGGGCGCGATCACAAGAAACGAATAAACGTTCGCCACCACCTCGGCGCCCACCGAATTTGCCCACACGTTGAACGCGGCGAGGGGACCGAGCGGTAGAAAGCACGCCGGCGCCACGACGAATCGGGTGAGCCCGTATGGAAGGACGCATTCGCGCCAAAATGCGCGACCCTGCTTGGTCCGAAAGTCCCACGCGGCGAGGTAGGTTTCCGATCCATCTTCGCCTTCGCGCGCTCCCTTGCGCTTGGCACGCTGCATGACTTGAAACGTATTCGGCGCGTAGTACGTGAACTTCCACGTCGCAGCGTAGAATGCGACGGCGCCATATTTGAGCGCGAGTGGCCACTTGGCGCGACGCACGGTCTGAGCGTTTTCTTCGACCAAGTCCGGGTCCTTCGTTTCGCCGGTGTGAAAGTGGTGGAGCATATTGTGCTCAAGTTTCCACGCTTCCGGTGAAATCCAATCAAGCCAGTCAACAGCGCGCCGCCGGTCGCTTGCAAACGCTCGCGACGTCAGCTCGGCGGGTGCGCCAGGTACTTTGTCGTATCCTTTGTGCAGCACGTGGTGTGCGACGATCGTCCACCGCGACGTGTTCGCAACGCCGAGCAAGAGCATCGATACGGGATTCGGAAGCGCCCATGCCGTCGCGTAGCCTGCCATCGACAGCAGCCTCTGCACGCGCATGATGCGCTTCAAGTGGGTCAGATCGCCGGGCCCCAATTCACGCTCGGCGCGCGTGCGGATAGCGTCGAGTTCCCGCGCAAAGGCCTGCACGTCGATGTTGAGAAAGGAGTCCATCAGTGCATGGCTACCTATTGCGGCTACAATCGTGTTTCAACCCGCACCTTCAGGCGATTGTCGAAAAGTGATCCGAGGGTGTGACAATTGTCTACCAACGCAGCTCCACCGCGCTCGTCCCCCCGGCGGCTGTGGCTCCACCGGGTGTGGCTCCACCCGCGCCCCCAGACTGCGGGACGCAGCTCGAATTGGTTGACGTGTAGGTTACAGTTTTTTCGAGCGTTGCGCAGGCACTCACCCCACCGGCGCCACCGCCGCCCGCGCTGCCCGAAACTCCTTTGGCGCCGCTTCCGCCCTTGCCACCTTTGCCGCCGCCTTGTTGCCCGTCGTTGCCAGCGCCACCGGTTCCGCCGTTACCGCCGGATCCGCCCTTGACGCCGTCGCTGCCCTTGCCCCCGTTCGCAACTTTGGCAAGTGTGTTGACGAGTTTGATCGTGCCACCCGTTGCGCAAATCGCGATCGACGCGCCGCCGCCTTTGCCTCCGCTGCCGCCTTCGCCGCCGCATCCGCCAGCTGCACCACCGCCGCCGCCCCCGCCGTTGACCGATCCGCAAGTCCCGGTGTTTACCGGTGCACCTGCGCCACCACCACCACCTCCGCCGCCGCCCGGGCTTCCCCGCTCTCCGTTGCCGCCGTTGCCGTTTTGGAAGTGACAATTCGCATCGAACTTTGATGCAACAGGTGCCGGGGTGCCCACCGTTGCTGCGGTTGTCGGGCTTGAGCCGCCTGCGCCGTTACCGCCCACCGTTGATGTGACGGTTGAGCAATCCGTGAAGCCTTGTAGGGGAATCGTTCCACCCGCGCCGCCCGTCGCGCCGCCGCCACCCGCGCTGCCGGCGTTTCCGTTGTCGCCCTTTCGAGTGGTGCCCGAGTACGCGCCGCCGTTACCGCCAGCTCCGCCAGTGGCGCTGGCCTCGGCAGCGCCACCACACGTTGTCGTTTTCTGACGACCTCCAGCGCCTTCAACTCCAAGTTGGGGGGCAGCGTCATTGCCATCGGCGCCGGTCGCGCCGGCTGCGCCTTCGCTGCCTGTCGCGCCGTCGCGACCCGCACCAACATCAAATGAAACGCTTGTGAGCGCCAATTCGCCAGTGCTCTTTGTGTATCGAAGTCCGTACGCGCTGCTGCCAGCGGGTGTATCTGCGGTGACCTTGAAGCTCAGTGCGGCAAGTTCGGTCTTGGCCGTGATGCCGTCGGCGATAATGCCGGTCTCAGTTGCGGTGAATGCCGCAACGAGGTTCTTTCCGCGAACAAAGTTCGCATTGCCGTCGAACCCGCCATAGACGCTCACTCCGGAGCGCACAGTAAGTGGCCCCTGGTACGTGCCCGCCGCAAGGCAGACCGATTTGGCGCTCGCCCCTGCAATGGGGATCGCATAGGCAACGGTTTTTAGAGGGTTGGCGCGCGATCCACCTGATGTGCTGTCAACGCCGCGGGTCGGCTCCACGTAGATGCAATTGTTGGCGTTTCCGTCGCTGCCGTCGCAGTTCTCGTCAATGAAAGCATCGTCAAATGGATCGGTGTCAGATACAAATGTGCAAGCGTACTCGCACCCATCGTTGGGATTGCTATTGAGATCGTAGGTGCCTGTTGCGCACGTCGTAACCGTTGCCGGTGGCTTCGTGCCGCAGGAGAGAATCAAGACGGCGCACGAGCCAAGTGAGGCGAGGAGCGATCGCATTGCGAGTCAGCATACCTTACGTCGGTCCGCGCAGGCCAACGCGCGCCATGGGTCAGCGTTTGATTCGGGCGCGCCGCCGTCCGCGCCTGGGGATGCACCTCTGCTTCAGTACGCCGTGGTCGACGCGCTTTTTCCTTTTGAGCCGCCGTTTGTCGTTGCCGAACCTTCGCCGCCAAGCGCCTGCGTGGCGGAGAGGACGCACTCAGGTTGCGTCGTCACGGTGAGGCGCGTCTCGTCGTGAAATGCGATGCATGCGGCGTCTCCACCCGCGCCGCCGCCGCCGCCGCCAGACCTTCCGCCGTTGCCCCCGTCGCCCCCGGAGCCGCCTTTCGCGCCATTGATGAACGTCTTGACGGACCCGCCGGTGCCACCTTTGCCGCCACTGATGCCGGTGCCACCTTTGCCGCCTGCGCCTGCGGCTCCGATCGTGATCTTTCCGCCGTCAACAATCAGGTTGCCGCTTGCCACGACAATGCCGATGCACGCGCCGCCGCCTTTGCCGCCCTCGCCTGGATTGGCCCCGCACCCGCCACTCCCGCCGCTCGCGCCCCCGATACCTCCGCACGAGGTGCTCATCGTGTCAGCGCCGCCGCCACCACCACCACCACCACCGCCGCCCGGGGCTCCCGCGGTTCCGGTCGTGCCGTCGCCCGGGACGAACTGTCCGTCGGTGGCGTAGGTCCCTCCGCGTGAGCCGCTGCCATCAGTGCCACTGCCACCCTCCGCGCCGTCACTCCCTCGACCGCCAGCGGCGCCGGGACACTGCAGGTCGCCTTTGCCCCCGCTGCCTCCCCTCGCGCCGCTCGCCGCTGCGCCGCCGGAGTCACCCGTTCCGGTGTCGCTGCCGTCCCCGCCCACGCCGCTGCGGGTGGATGCGATCTCCGCGCTGCCGCACTTCGTGATTGTCGAAGCAGCGCCCGTTTTCGCCGTCGCGCTGCCGGCGTCGGTCATGATGATTACGAGGGAAGAATCTTTGCCGTCGGTGCCGTCGGTCGCTCTCGGTGCGCCAGCCCCAAGTGCTCCGGCGCGCCCCCCTGCGACTTGCAGATCAATGGCCGTTAGCTTGAGCGCTGCGGTGCCGGAAACGAGGCGCACGCCATACACGCTTGAGCCGCTTGCGTCGGGTGCCGAGACACTTATCTTGAGCCAGCCAAGCTCCGTGGATGTCGTAATCGTTTCGGCAATCACGCCGGTTCCTTCGGCTTGAATCTCGCTTACCGCGCCGACCGCGCGTCGGAATCGGAAGACCGTATTTTGCGTGTCGAAGCCACCGTAGATGCTCACGCCGGAAGCGACCCTCACCGACCCGGTGTAGACCCCTGATCCCACGCACACCGCTTTGCCTTCGAGGGCGGCTGTCGCGATAGCATAGTCAATTGTCTTGACCGGGCTGCCACGCGTGCCGCCTCCCTGCAAATCGACTCCGTCGCTCGCGACAAACACGCAACGCCTGACATCCCCATCGCTGCCGTCGCAGTTCTCGTCGGTGTAGTTTGCATCGATCGGATCAACGTCGCTTGTTCTTGTGCACGCGTATTCGCAGCCGTCTGCCAGGTCCCCATTTAAGTCGACGTGTGCGGTGTCGCATGGGGTTACCAGCGGAGGAGTCGTTGATGAAGCGCAGGAACCGAAGAGCACGACCAGGATCGGCGTGCACGCGACCCACCGAGCGCCATTCGAACGCATGACTAGTCGCACTCCGAGGCACACGTTTTTGCGCACGTCAGGATCGACGATACGCACTCGCTGGATTCACCACCGTCCTTCTTGCCTCCGTCTGTGGTCGTCCCCGCGATCAGTGACTGGCATGCCGAGCTCGTTGGGTCGCCGCAGCTCGCAATTGACTGCGCGACAATTTGGGTGTCGCAGCAGGAGTTGATTTGCGTAGCGCACTTATCGAGCAGGCACGTCCCACATGCGTTCGAGTGAAGATCGATGGGTGTGCCGTCCTGGGTCTTGCCTCCGACCTTGCAGTAGAGGCATCGCCCTTCCGCCGGAACGATGCACTTGTCGTGAACGCAAGTGTAGGCGCGCTGTTCGATGTCGGACACGTTCGCGGCAGGCGTGAATGAACAGGTGCTCGATGCGCGCGCATCGCCCGTGTAGCCACCATCCGAGGCACACGCTTCGAGCTGTTGCAAGACTGTCGAGGTGCCGCCGTCGCCCGGAGGCAGGCAGATTGTGTCGATGTAGGCGCTGCAGTTCTGCTTCATACACGCGCCGCAGGTCGTATCTCTGCCGGCAAAGGAACAGCCGGAGTCTTTGTTGCGGTCGTAAGTCGAGAACTTGTTGTCGACGAGGAAGTTGCACGCGAACGCACCGCACACGAGGGAGACAACGCAAACTGCGGGGAGGGCCGGGCGCCATGTATGAGGCATCTCGGCGTAGATTACGCGGATTCGAACGGTTCGCTCTACGTTTGTTGGCAACGCGGCACCTAAACGCGTTCCAATGAAGAGTCGCGGCACTGTCTAGCAATGGTTGAGTGGGCTCAACGGTGCAACGTGAGGGGGTCCGATGCGAGTTTTGGGATTGATTCCAGTTTCTCTTCTGATCATCGCAGCTTGCGCGAGCGACTCAATGAGCAGCGACGCATCGACGAAGGTTTGCGCCGAGGGCACATTCGATCTCAACGGGGTTAGCGCCGACGGATGCGAGTACGCATGCACGAAGACAAGCGACACCGATCCGATCGATGCAAACTACACGGACGACAACTGCGATGGCAGCGACGGGATCGTTTCTAGTTGTATGTACGTTGCAAGCAACGGCGTCGATGGGCCGAGCTCGGGCACCCGCGCGCTCCCAATGAAGACCCTGAGCTATGCGATGGGCATCGCAAAGCAGCGTGGCTTCTCGGTGTGCCTCTCGGGCGAAACCTACGACGGTTCACTCACGCTGCTTTCCGGCGTCAGCGTGTACGGCGGGTTCGAGCAGGGCAACAAGGACTTCGCGTTTCGACGAGGCCGAACGGCGGTCACGACGCTTACCGCACAGGGCTTCGTCGTGCTCGGCGAGAACATCGCTGCAGAGACGCATCTTGAGGGCTTCAAGATCGTCGCCAAGACCCCTTCGGAACCGAACCTCGGCAAGGGTGCCTACGCAGTGCGCGTCATCGCCGGCACCGAGACGCTCTACGTTCGTTACAACGACATCGTCGTCGGCGACGGACAACCCGGAGAAGAGGGCTCCCCTGGTGCGGATGGTGCCAAAGGCGCCGACGGCAACCCAGGCAAGCCCGGCAAGAACGAGAACCAACCGGTCGCGCCAAATCCTCCCGGTGGTGAGCTTGGCGGCAGCTCACCGCAGTCCACGTGCGGCGCGTCGCAAGGTGGAAAAGGTGGCCAAGGCGGTTACGATCAGGAAACCGGACGGGCAGGCACCGCAGGCGGTGATAACGGCGGCGTTTCAGGTGGTGGTGGCAGCGGCAACGCGACGTGTCTCGGCCAGAAAGGTGGCGACGGCGGCGATGGCGGTAAGGGTCCGACTGCTGGCGACAGTGGCAAAGATGGTTCAATTGTAACCGCAAAAGGCACATTTGGTGCCGATGGGACATGGACCTCTGGACAAGGCACCGCGGGCGCCGATGCCAAACCCGGCCGGCCCGGTGGTGGCGGCGGCGGAGGCGGCGGTGGTTCCAACGGCGGCGCATGCAAAGGCGACACCGGGGGTGGAGGTGGATCGGGCGCCACGGGTGGCTGTCCTGGGTCGCACGGCACGGGTGGCGGCGGTGGCGGCGCGAGCGTGGCATTCGTGGTGCTCGGCGGACGCGTCGTAATCGGAGGCAACCGGATCACGGTGGGCTCCGGAGGCGCGGGCGGCAAAGGTGGCGCGGGCGGCAAAGGTGGCGCAGGCGGGGCGGGTGGTGCCGGTGGTGCGAGCAGCGGGGACGATGGCGGCGCGGGTGGTCGCGGTGGCGACGGCTCGTCGGGAGGCAAGGGAGGCGCGGGCTCGGGCGGGCCAGGGGGTCCAAGCGTGTGCATCGCGATCAAGAAAGGCGTGACGCTCAGCGAATCGCCGCTCAACAATTGTCTGACGACGGGTGGCGGTACTGGTGGACTCGGTGGTGGCGGTGCGAACAACGCTGGGCCGATCGGAGACTCGAGCAACAACCTTGAATTCTGATCTCCGGTCACAAGCGATTGACGCGTTAGTCAGTCACGTTGGAGATAACTCCTCTCGCCCGTCTTCGCGTTGGCAAACACCAACCAGTCACCGTTGACGCAGAACTCGAACGCCAGCGCTTCGCCGTCTGTCTCCAAGTGAAGTGAGGCGCCCTCGGCGGTGTAGTGCGTCACCATCGTGGTTGGCGTTGAAGCCGACCTTCCCACACAGTCGCAGTAGTCTTGCGCATCAGAACAGTTGCCGACAACGGGCGGGACAAATTGGACGGCACGATCGCACGACGAAACACCGGCCGGCATGCACTTTTTCGGAAGGTGCATGCGGGTCGTCTGCACGCTTGAAGTCGAGAGGGTGACGATCTCGTCGGATGCGAATGTCGCGGTGCCTTCGAGGTGCGTGTCGTTCCAGCCGGTCTGACCCACGCAGAAACCGCTTGAGGGAACCAAAGAGTGCGAGCATGCGTCGACGAAGCGCCAGTTGCCACTCAGGGACCCTCCGCACGCGGTGATGGCGCACACGCCAACCTCCGGTCCGCTCTCGGACGCGCCTGCATCCGTGGCTGCATCCGCAACTGGCGGACTCTTTGCGTCCCACGTAGCAGGCTCTGATGGCAGCGGCGAGCTGCATCCGATTGACGCAACTAGGACTGCGATGACCGATCGTATGCTCATGCGTTTGTACCTTGTGGGTGACGCTGCAATGAGCGGGGCCTTGGGCGTGCTTAATGCGCCTTAATTGTCATTGGCCGCAAAAGAAGAAAAAAAGTGGCAGACCACTATTGTTGCGCAGTGGCGCGCGCCGTATCACCGAGATGCGAATCGCCACGACTCTCGTCGCCTTCCTCGTGGCTGGCGCATCGGCTGCGGCGCCCACCACGCTCTCCTACGATTTCACCGACGAAGCCATTGCAGTACCATCGGCCGGAACGCTCCTGACATCCGAGAGCCAACCCGGCGTGATGGATCTTCTCGAGCACAAGGGGCGCTCCCTCAACGACGCGGCCGCCTACGGCTTTGGCGAGGTCGGCGTCAGCCACGATTCGACCGCATCGCTCTACGCCAAGCCCTGGTTCAAGAGTGTCATTGACAGCCTCGTCGAGGACATTCGCGAGAGGAAGAGGGCGAGCGGCGGTCACTATGAGGTTCGTCTGGGTGAGGCACGCATCTTTGACTACGGGCACCTGAAGTCGAACGACGCACGCTTCGATCTTGTGGCGGTCGTCAACCGCATTGACCGTCGAGATTTCTACGCAGAGAAGACATGCGGCGAGCTTCGGTTGATCTATCGATTGCGATACGAGAAAGCGCGTGAGAACCCAAAGGAGAAGCCCTCTGCGTCGCGCGTTCCGTTTTCGTTCAACCTCGTGTTTAGGATTCCGGACGACAAGAAGGAATGCACGACGGTGCGCGATCGCTGGAAGGTGCCATCAACCACCCAAACCCCTGAGGCCTACGCGAGCTGGCTCGCGGCGGGACCTGCCTCCCTATCGGGCTTGAAGCTCCTTCAGCTCGAGGTCAACGCGCAAGTCATGAGGTTGCCATCGGAAGTAAGAAGGGAGCACGGCGGTCATGCGGAGTACTTCCTCCGCATCTTCCAACCTGTCGGGCATGTGATGGAGCTGAAGCCGCTCGAGAACACGCCCGACGCCGCGAAGATTAACGCCGACGCCAATCTGAAACAAAAGCTCTGGGCTTACGTGACGGCCAATCTCAGCAAAATCGATCTGGGTACGTTTCAGCTCCCGGACGAGTTTCTCGCGAAGAAGGTTTCGAGCGTGAGCACGCACGGTCTCTTCCGGATGGAGAACCGTGCATTTTCTCGCATCTTCAATGGATCGGACAAGGCTAGCTTCGCATTCGCCAAAGATGCCTTTGATCCCGCGCAGAAGCGTCGCCTCGTCAATTCCCGCGAAGGCGTTCTCGCGCGCCTCGACGATGCGACGTGCAGTGGTTGCCATCAAGGCAACAGCATCGCCGGCTTTCACCTGATCGGGCTCGAGCGACTTTCGAAGGTGCACCCCTTCAATGCGACAAGGCGTCCGGCTTCCGAACACTTCGCTGACGAGCAAGCGCGACGGCTCGCTTACCTCAATGCGCTCAGCGCGACGGTCGACACCTATCGTCCAGTTTCCTTCCTAAGAAGCGTCGCGTCTGCCGGCGATCACTGCCTTGCGGCGACGAAGGACTTTGCTGGAAGGTATGGATGTGAATCGGACTCGACGTGCAAGTTGATCGAGACGAACGCGAGCATGCCGATCGCCATCGGCACGTGCGTCCGAAAGGTGCCTGCGGGCGGCGATCTCTGCTTGGGTGGCGCTCACACGTCGGTCACTGACGCTTCAAACGACGTGCTCAAGTTGAGTGCCTTCTCGAAGGGCGTGTCCTGCGAGTCACCCAAAGACGGCACTCCCGGCGGAATGATCACCGGCAAGTGCACGCAGGGTACGACGTCGGTGAAGGGCGCCGCCATCTGCGGATTGAGTGGAGGCACCGGATTCGATACATGCGCATTTTCAGGCGACTTTAGTCGATGCCTAGGGGCAAGTGTCAAATCGCTCAAAGGAGAGGACGTCTCAACCTTTGGTCACGGAATCCGATCCCGATGCGACGATAAGACTGGCTGCCGTGACGACTACATCTGTCAACGGCTCTCGCAAGTTGACACTGTAGGCAACGTGACGAAGGCGACGCTCTTGAAGGAAGATCTCGCCGCCGACGGACACTCACCCGGACCTATGCGCGCCGCCGGTTCGTGTATTCCAACTTACTTCTTGTTTCAGCTGCGCGCCGATGGGCATCTGGATTCAAAGAATCGATGGCTCGATGTCGGTGTCGTCGATCCGCCATCGCGACCGATTCGTTAGAGCGCGCTTTCCGTACCAAGCGCTGCTCGCAGTCCACTCGGACTTACTTCCCCAACACAACCTTCAAGAACGTTTCCACCAACGTCCCATAGGGTGGCCGCAACAAGCCTGTTGCATTCAATCGTGCCTGACGAAAAATCGGCTTCTTCTTTGAGAACTGCTCGAAGCCCTCGAACGCATGGTAATGCCCCATGCCGCTCGCTCCGACGCCTCCAAACGGAAGATCGTCTTGTGCGACGTGAACCATCGTTTCGTTGATCGCCACACCGCCCGACGTGGTCTCCTTAAGCACGCGATCGATGTGTGCCTCGTTGTGACCGAGGTAGTAGAGCGCTAGCGGGCGAGGACGATCGTTGATGAAGTTGATCGCATCAGCCAGCGACTTGTAAGGAACGACAGGCAAGAGCGGTCCGAAGATCTCTTCTTGCATGACGTCCATGGAGTCGGTCGTGTCGAGCAAAAGCGTCGGCGCGAGCTTGCGTTGATCGGGCGCGAGGGTTTCGCCAGCAGGGTTACACTCGACCGAACGCGCGCCTTTGGCGGTTGCATCTTGCACGTATCCGCTCAGACGGTCGTAATGTCGCGCGCTGACGATGCTCGTGTAGTCCGGGTTCGTCGCGAGTGTTGGGTACATATCCTTGACGATCGCCTTCGCGGCGTCGACGAACGCGGACACCTTGCCCTCGGGCACGAGCACGTAGTCGGGTGCGATGCACGTTTGGCCGGCGTTGAAGAGCTTGCCGAGCATCACTTTGCGCGCGCCGACTTCGATCGCCATGTCCTCGCCGATGATCGCGGGGCTCTTGCCTCCGAGCTCGAGCGTGACGGGCACAAGGTTCTCGGCTGCTGCGCGCATGACGATCTTGCCGAGCTTGGTCGAACCGGTGAAGACGAGGTGATCGAAAGGAAGGCGTGTGAAGACCTCGCCGACTTCCGGACCACCGGTGATCACGGTCACGTGATCCGGATCGAACGCTTCGGCCAGCATGTCGCGAAGGAGTTCACTGCAGCGGGGCGTGAGCTCCGAAGGCTTGAGCATCGCGCGGTTGCCCGCCGCAAGAACGGCGACGAGCGGCGCGAGGGCGAGCTGGACGGGATAGTTCCACGGCGAAACGATTCCGACGACGCCGAGCGGCTGATACTGAATCTCTGATCGTCCGGGAAGAAAAGCCCAGCTCGTTTCTCGCTGACGAGTCTCCATCCACTCGGCGAGATGCGACTTTGCGTGTTTGATGCCTTGCACGGTCACGAACACTTCAGCGACCAGGCTCTCGTGGCGTGAGCGGTTGCCGAAATCGTGACTGATGGCGTCGCAAATGGCGTCCTTGTTGCGAAGAAGCGTGCGCTCGAGACGCTCGAGGGCGTCGAGGCGCTCTTCGTAGGTTGGCGCGGGGTTCTTGCGCTGTGCGGCCTGCAGCTTCTTCAGGGTTTCGCTCAGGGCCTCGGCCAAATCGCGCTTGGGGAGTTTGCTCGAGCTGACTGAAGTGGACTCAGGGTGAATGTTCATCGCGTTCTCCTCGCATGCCACGCGGCATGGCGCATTGCCTCATCCGCACGCGCTCTGTCTTACAGATCAGCCGGCGCCTGCAAAGTGTTCCCGAAACGATAGCAGCGTTATTCCCTTGGGGACTGTACGTGCCAGGTAAAGTTCACCATCGCGATAGCGCCATCCTTCGCGCCGCAGCGTGAACACCGATCGCTCCACAAAGGAGTGATTTTGGCCGCGAATGAAGCGTTTAGCATGAAAAAGTACTTCAGCCGTGTCGCCTTGCGTCATCGCGTCAAGCACCAAAAGGCCCATGAGGCGCACTTCTCTGCACGACTGCCGAAAGTGGGCACGCAGCTCGTCCTCAGGAAGGCGGCGATCGTCGTGTTCGGGATCGAGGGTCTCGACGAGATAGTCAATTTCCTTTCTCACAAAGGCGGAATAGCGCGATCGCATAAGCTCACTCGCGGTTTCGGCGATGCGTTGCCCGCGGTGAAGCGGCGCACAACATTGGGCGTAGGCCACCTTTGCTTCGCATGGGCATGCGTTGGCCATGGCGCATCATGGGGTGATGCCTCATGCAATTCAAGGTTGTGCTACGCAGCGTATTGAATGCGCAAGCGAAGCCATTGGGCATGGGGCTACGAGGATCGATTTCCGAACGATGACGCAAGACGCGAGCTCGCAACGCGCGTCGCCATGCTCCTGCAAATTGAGGCGCCGCAACTGAAGGCATTGCCTTCCCTCGACAATGCGCGCGTCTCAGAGAGTCGCTTCGACGGACGTAACGTCAACTTTCTTGACTGTGAGCGCGAAACGCGGATTCGTCATGCGTACGGCCGTGGATATCCCGATGTGCTGCGAGGGTATCAGGGCGACTTTCTTGCAGCGCCAGATGCCGTCGCCTTTCCCGGAAACGACGATGAAGTTCTTGAGGTTCTGCGGTGGGCGGGAAGCGAGGGCGTAAAGATTGTGCCCTACGGAGGGGGCACGAGCGTTGTTGGCGGCGTCGAACGCGACTCCAATCGGGCGCCGTTCGTGTCGCTGAGTCTGCGCAAGATGAACCGGCTGCTCGACGTCGACGTGCTTTCGCGATCAGCGCTCTTTGAGGGCGGCGCACTTGGTCCCGAGATCGAGCAAGCATTGTCGCCACGCAATCTCACGCTCCGCCATTTTCCTCAGAGCTTTGAGTTTTCGACGCTTGGCGGCTGGATCGCGACGCGCGCCGGGGGCCACTTCGCAACGGTGTACACACACATCGAAGATCTCGTGCAGTCGCTGCGCATGGTCACGCCATCTGGCATCTTCGAGACGAAGCGTTTGCCAGCGAGTGGTGCTGGACCCAGTGCGGATCGCTTCGTTGCGGGTTCCGAAGGGACGCTTGGCGTGATTACGCGCGCGTGGATGCGCGTGTTTGAGCGGCCGAGTTGGCGTGGGTCTACAAGCGTGCACTTTGCCACTTTGCGCGAGGGGGCAGAGGCCGTGCGCGCGATTGCACAATCGCAACTGCACCCACACAATTGTCGCCTTCTTGATCCATATGAGGCACTCATCAACAACGTGCCGAGTGAAGGCGGCGCGGTGCTTCTTCTGGGATTTGAGTCGAGTGGCGCTTCACGTCGTGCGGCGCTCGAAGAAGCGCTGGCGCTCGCGCTTGCAAAGGGTGGCCGCTCGCCGCGCGGCATTAAGGAAAAGGCCTCAGGCGAGCGTGGCGGCGACGCATCGACGGAGACGTGGCGCCAAGCCTTCCTCGATGGTCCGTACTTGCAGAGCGCGCTCGTTACGCTCGGCGTAATCGCCGATACGTTCGAAACGGCGTGCACCTGGTCCGAGCTCGACGAACTTCTCACGACGGTGCGTGCGCGCGTCGAATCTGCAATGAAAGACGTCGCCGGAAAAGGGATTCTCACATGCAGATTCACGCACGTGTATCCCGACGGGCCAGCGCCATATTTCACGTTCATCATGCAGGCACGCCCAGGCCACGAACTTGAGCAGTGGCTCACCGTGAAGCAAGCTGCGTCCGAGGCCCTTGTCGCTTGCGGCGCTACGATTACGCATCACCACGCCGTCGGACGCGTACATCTCCCTTGGTTTGAACGTGAGGCATCGCCGCTGTTCCTACGCGCGCTGCAAGCTGCGAAGGACGAGCTTGATCCGCACGCCGTCCTCAACCCCGGAGTGCTTCTGCCCAAGCGGTGACACGAATCGCGTCGCCGACGGCGATGCTCCCCGTTTGGTCTGGAATCGCGTTTTGGCCGAAGTAAACTTTGTTTCCTACTTTGCGAACGCGTGCCAGCGTCGCTAAAGGCTCTCTGCTGCGCGCGGCGGTGTCCTGGTCAATGCCGACAAGAGGACATCGTGCGCAGCCTCGTGGCGTTCGAAAAGGCACGGCGCCAATGGTGATGGTCTCCCAGAGTTCTTCGGTCCAAGGCGCTTCGCATTCGAAAACAATGTTCGGTCGAAACCGATTCATGGGTACGGGTTTTTCGAAGTGCGCATTGAGCGCGGTGAGGGAAGCGCGATTGCAGACAAGCAGTGGAAAATCGTTGGCGAAGCTCACGGTATCGGTCTCACGTGAGAACCGTTCATCGATGGATCGTGCTGCGCCTTCGGCTTGCCGCACCAGTCGCACGGGCTGCCGTAAGTAGTCCGAAAAGAACGCTGCCGCTTTCGCGCCGCAGTCGAGCGTCCGGCTGCTCGTCTTGAAAATTTGCACCACCTCTTGGCGATCACTGCTTGGGTCCGCAGCGGTTGGGAGCAGTAGCTCGCGCGAACTTCCTGGAACGCGAAAAACGATGCTGTCGCCTTCGATTCGAGAAGCGATGAGCGCGATTCTCGCGCTCTGCAATTGGGTAAGAATTTTTCCGTTGAGATCGACGAGCATCCACTGGCGATCGAAGCGAAGCCCCTTCGCTTCGACGACCGCGACGTTGATGGCTAGGGCGCTACCGCTTTTGAGGGGGTGGACGTAAATATTGCTGACGATCAAGGTTCTTGACCGTGTGCGCTCAATTCAGGACAGTTTCGGCGGTTGGCCTGACGAACTTGCCGTCCGCGATTGCCTTCACGCGTTCGATTTCGGCGCCCATCTTGCCAAGAGCGGCGTACTTCAGCATGCGGAAGTCACCGCGAAGCGACCAGAGTGGGTGTTGAAACGATGCAGGCCGATTCTTTTCAACGAGAAAGTGGCCCACCCACGCAAAGCCGTAGCCAACGACCGGCGTCGCGATTAGCCACGCAGGGTTCAGCGTAAGCGCCGCTGCAGCGACCGTACCGATGGCAAGCGAAGTGCCCACATAGTGGAGCACCCGGTTGGTCGGGTCTTGGTGCTCGTGGACGTAGTAAGGCCAAAAGTCTTCAAACGTTTCAAAGTCGAGCTTCATGCGCGTTTGTATAGCGCGTTCGGCCCGGATGTCATCCCGACGCGACGGACGCACGCGCGCCCGAACAAAAAAACTAGCCTGCTGCGTCCTTCTTCTTTGCTGGCTTACTTCGCGGCTCCGCTTTCTTCGGACCCTTCGCGAGAAGTTCTTCGGGGACGCCGACGGCGTCCGTCGTGACATTGGGCGTGACATTGGCCACAGGAGAAGCCTTTTGCGCCGCGCCCTCGAGACTTCGCTTGAGAGCCTCAAGGAGATCGATCACGACCGCCTGCGGCGCCGATGGGGCAACCGTGACTTCGGCGCCGGCGACCTTTTGTTCGACCGCCGCCATCACGCGCGTCGCGTACTCGTCATTGTACTTGCTGGGATCGAACGCATCGACCGACAGTTGCTCCACGAGGCGCGATGCGAGATCGATCTCAATTTCTTTGTAGGTGAACGTTGCTCCGGTGTCGACCTCGTCCCATTCGCGGACTTCGTTCGCATAGTAAACTTGGTGAAGCATCAATCCGCCGCGGTAAGCGCGCACGAGGACGAGTTGGTCTTTGCCTCGTGTGTTGAATCGACCGACGGCAAATTTGTCCGTTTGCTCCAACGATTGCGCAAGCAGCCGATAGGCGCGATCTCCGCCCTTGTCTGGACCCAAGTAGTAACTCTTCTCGATGTAGATCGGGTCAACAGACGCTTTGGGAACGAACTCAATCAGTTCGAGTTGATTGGTCTTTGGTGAGTCGAGCTTCTTCAGTTCTTCTTCG
>JAHFDY010000110.1 GCA_023248735.1 Myxococcales bacterium | reverse complement strand
GAGCCGAGCGCGCGTCGCACCTTTCTCCCAGCCGAGCTTTTCGACGAGCGTTACGGTTCGGGGCGACTGAATTTCGTTGGGGATTGCGTATCGCGTGGGAGTGCCGGACGTCACCACCCATTCATCGCTTTTGGGCTGATGCCTCGTAATCGCGTATCGCGTGGGAGTGCCGGACGTCACCACCCACTCATCGCTTTTGGGCTGATGCCTCGTAATCGCGTATCGCGTGGGTGTGTTGGACGGCCGGACCTTCGGTCCCTCCTGCGCTGGGCCATCATGTTCGCAGAGCTCACATGATGAGCCGCTCGGAGGCCTACCCATTCATCGCTTTTGGGCTGATGCTTCGTACGCGAGTGTCGCGTGGGTGTGTTGGATGGCCGGACCTTCGGTCCCTCCTGCGCTGGGCCATCATGTTCGCAGAGCTCACATGATGAGCCGCTCGTCGCTACCCCATCGGCGGATAGTTCCGTATCTTGACGGTGTCGCGAAACGTGCACGACTGTCGCACTTGCACCTCGGGATCGACCCCCTACGAAGACGAAGGGATCCGTTTGTTAGTTGCGAAATGGGACCCCGGACCGTCATATTGAGGTCGCCAAAAAACGGGGGAAATCTATGATCTTACGTGTCCTGCCTTTGCACGTCGCCGCTGCGACAGCCTTGTTCGCCTCAAGTGCCTACGCGGTAGAGCCTCCCGAGGAAGGTGAGGTGTTCCGCGAGGTCGCGCAGTCAGACGAGGCGGCGCTCACGCAAGAGAGCATCAAGCTGATGAGCGACATGGTGGAGAAAAACCATAACGGCGCGACGCGCATGCGCGCGTTTCATGCGAAGGCGCACGGTTGCATTCACGGCACGTTCACGCCCGACAAGAACCGACCAAAAAAGACACGGTTCGGGACGTTCGAGAGCACCACTGCCTTCCCGGTCTGGGCACGATTTTCGAACAGCAGCGGCGCCGTTCATTCCGATGGCGATGCCGACGTTCTCGGCATCGCTCTGAAGTTCATCGGCGTGACCGGTGTGCACCTGTGGCCGGGCGCTGCCGAAAAGAGCAACCAAGATTTCATTTTCTTCTCGAGCCCGAGCATCCCCACGAAGGATGCCCGCCAGTACGTTGAGAGTCTCAAGGTGCTCGACGGGAAGGAATCGCCGCTCCACTTCGCCTTCAAGGATTTGGTGCTACCCATTGTGGCTGCGAAAGGGTCGCTCCACGGCGGTCTGATTGTCGATCCCGCGGAAGCCCAGTACTGGAGCGCGTCGCCGTACAAGCTCGCCAAGAATGCGGTGAAGTACTCGGTGCGTCCCTGCGATGGTCAGAAGCTACAGATCAACATCAAGACCGACAAGGATGCGCTGCGCGCTCGCCTGGTCGAGCACATGAACCAGAAGAGCGGCGCCTGCTATGACTTCTATGTTCAGTTCTTTACGAGCGAAACGGAAACGCCGATCGAGGACTTTCGCAAAGTGTGGCAACCCGCGAAATCACCCTTCGTACGGGTGGGACGTCTCACATTTCCGAAGCAAGTGTTCGACACCGAGAAGCAAAATAGGTTCTGCGAGAACCTCTCCTTTAGCCCGTGGCGTTCTCTCGCAACGCAAAGGCCACTTGGCAGCCTCAACCGCATGCGTCGCGCACTCTATGAATCGATTTCGAAGGTGCGCCACGCGGCGAATAACAACGCGCCTACGCCAGAGCCGACGAGCATCGAGGTCGAGTAGCCCGCTGGTCCCCGTCGGGGACTGCGAGCCTACCTCGCTAGGAAAGTGAAGCGCGTTGACAGCGAGCCCCCGTGAACGTATCTCTCCGCCTCCCTAAAAAGAGGAAGCCCATGGTCTCATCGACTCAGCAAAACGAACGAATCCGCAAGCGCAAGACGACCACGGCCGGCAAGCGCAACAAGCGCACACTGCGCCGAATCGGAACGCCTGCGTTCCCTGTCCATCTCGAGGGCTACGATAAGAACGCGGCCGACGCCCCGAAGTCGTCGCGTTAGTCGGGGTCGTTGAGTCCAGGATAGCGTTTTTGCGCTTTGCCCGCGCCTCTTGATTAGTCGATGAGGCAGAGAGACTCGCTTGCGCACTCGGATTGGCAGTGTGTCGTGCAGCGCGCGGTTTGGTAGTTCACGAATGCGAGATCGTAACGCAGTCCTTGCGCGCACTGGTCGACGCAGTGGTCGCGGTCGGCGGGCGCCACCGACGCGCACGTGACGTCGGCGCAGCGCGTGTAGGTTTTGCAATCGAAGTCGTCGTTGCACGCGGTTGCCGTTGAACTGAGCGTGCTGTCGCATGCGGGATTCAGCGAAGCTTCGCTCGCGCGGCATTCGCCACACGTGAACGCGACGGCGGCGTCGAGTTTGTCGTTGATGAAGCCGAGCGTGAACTTCAAGCGCTCTGCTGCGCCTTGTTGGCCCAAGCCTTCGCAACCCGCACCGGCTTTGATCACGCCGACCAGCTTAGAGTTGCGAATGACAGCGCCGCCCATGTCACCATCACACACGGCGCCGGTGCCGGGGCCCTGGGTCCAGTTGAATGTTCTTGAGCCAGTGCTCAGCACCTTCTTGTTCACGCTTCGACGGACCTCGTCTGTCGAAAGGTCGCCGCGCACAGATGCGCCGAACCCGACCAACGTGATTGCGCGGAGGGCGGCGATTTCGTCGTCTGAAGTGGTGAGCGCAACCGTCGCAGTATTTGCGGGCGCGCCGCTCGCGATGAGCACCGCGACGTCTTGCCCGGGTTCGCTAGGACTCGAGTGTAGGTGCGCGCGGATAATGTTGTGGCGCGACGTCGCTCCAACGGTCGTGACGAGATCGACCTGCGACACCGCGCCCGCGCACGTTGCTGTGGTGACGATCCATGCCAGCTGCTTTCTGCCATCGCGTTTGACGACGGTGCCCGTGCACACATACGAGCCACGCGCGCTTACGAGCTTCACTACGCCAAGATGGGCGCCGTCGACGGAGCCACCGACGATGCCTTCTTCCTGCGCTTCGGCGTCACTTGGAGTGTAGCCGCAGCCTCCCCCTGCGATAAGACCAGAGCCGCAAACGAACCCGATGACAGCAAACTTACGCATGAGAGATCCTCCGCGCTTGTTGTGCTCGTGTCCGGATTTCCCACCAGAGGCATCGCGCGCCAAAATTGATGAAGCGAGCGCGGCGCGTTGAGGTCTAGTCCGTGAGTCTTAGGGCCGTGAGCGTTGCCGCGTACGTTCCAAGAGAGACGAGCCACACGATTGCCCGTCGCTTCATGCTCCAGCCCCAGTGAACCGCAAACGCGGGAAGCACAATGGAGAGTGTGGCGTGCAGCCATTTTCGCCTGAGGAAGAGGCCAGCGATCAGTCCCACGTGGCAGACGAGCCAGCTGACGAGTGCGAGCGCCGCGAGGATGCGAAGCAGAATCACTGGGCGGCCGCTTTCGTGCGCGATCGATAGAGCGCGTTCCAACGCAAGACGCTCCCAATAACGACCGCAAGGACGCATGAGATGAGAATCGAAGTGACGGTCAAATTGATCAATCCGGTCGTCCGTCTCGCCGAGTCCCTCGCCATCGGCAGGTAGATGTCGCTGATGCTGCGAACGCCGGCGGTGAGCGTCGTCGTGCCGATGAACAGCAGTGGCAACAGCGTGATGAGCGCGTAAGAAATTCTCTTCGCTTCGCGCAACAAGATGGTCGTCGCGATGCAAAGCGCCGTGCACGCGAGAAGTTGGTTCGCGATGCCAAACATCGGCCAGATGGTGGAGATGTTGCCCGTGAGAATGAAGTAGGTCCAACCCATGACGATAAGAAGTGTTGCGACGATGCCACCTGCGCGGCTCTTCGACTCTGCGAGCTCCGGTGAGAAGCGGCCCATGAACTCTTGCATGAGAAAGCGACCGATGCGCGTGCCGGTGTCGATCGTGGTGAGGATGAAGAGGGCCTCGAACATGATGGCGAAGTGGTACCAGTACGCGAGGAGGGTGCTCATGCCGGGTAGGCCCGAGAACACTCGCGCCATTCCGATCGCGAGTGAGACTCCACCGCCTGTTCGCGCGGCGACGACTTCGCCGGCGCTCTTTGAGAGCGCGGGTAGGTCTTTTACGTGTATGCCGAGCCGTGCGAAATCGGCGTCTTCAAGCGAGGTCGCCTGTTGCTGTCCGGGGTCAGCGTGATAGCCGAGGGCGTGCAACAGGCCGTTCGACAGTGCGAGCGCGCGTGATGCCGAGACCTTCTTGCCAGCGAGGCTCTCGATCGGATCGGCCGCCGCAAGCTTGAGCAGTGAACGATCTTTGGCAGTTACAAATGAGTCTGCGCTCTTCAATTCGGCGAGTGAATGGGCGAGTCCAGTGCCTCCGTTCTGAGCGACGATGGCGACTTCCGGATCGGTGTTGATCGCCACGTAGTCTTCTGGAGGCATGACACACGCGGCGATGAGCGCCGTAATCCCGACGAGTCCCTCGAAGAGCATGGACCCGTAGCCGATAGGACGACAGTCAACTTCGTTGTCTATCATCTTTGGCGTTGTGCCGGTTGAGACGAGCGCGTGAAAGCCGCTGATGGCGCCGCACGCGATCGTGATGAAGATGAACGGAAAGAGAGGGCCCTTGATGATTGGGCCACCGCCGTGAATGAACGGTGTGACGGGTGGCATCTGTATCTGTGGCGCGACGACGAGGACGCCGATGACGAGCAACGCAATCGTGCCGAGCTTCAGGTAGCTAGACAGATAGTCTCGCGGACAGAGCAGGAGCCACACCGGCAAGACGCTTGCGAAGAACCCATACGCTGCCATTGCGAGCGTCAAGGTCGTTCTCGAGAGTCTGAGGTAGGCACCGATCGGCGCTTCGGCAACGTGTTTGCCGTAGACTAGTGCGACAAACAGAAGGACGACACCGACCGCGGTTGCCTCGCGAATGCCTCGTAAAGAACCTTTACGAACGCCGTAGATGTAGCTGCCCATCAATAGGGCGATCGGAATCGAGCACCCCACCGTGAAGACGCCCCACGGACTCTCCGCGAGCGCACCGACGACCACGTTGCCGAGTCCCGCGAGCGCGATGATGACGATGAACAAGATGGCAACCGATGTGACCAAGCCAAGAACGGGACCGAGCTCCTCGCGCGCGATC
This sequence comes from Myxococcales bacterium, assembly GCA_023248735.1. Classification (GTDB taxonomy): domain Bacteria; phylum Myxococcota_A; class Polyangia; order Polyangiales; family Polyangiaceae; genus JAHFDX01. The sequence continues at coordinate 10,862 of JAHFDY010000110.1, read as the reverse complement.
TCGGCCAGCGATCGGCCACCTCGGCGAACGCTCGCCACGAGAATCACGAAGTCATGAACGGCTCCGGCGAAGACGACGCCGAAGAGGATCCAGAAAAACCCTGGGTAGAATCCAAACTGAGCGGCGAGCACCGGGCCGATGAGTGGGCCCGCTCCGGTGATGGCGGCAAAGTGGTGACCAAAGAGCACCCAGCGGTTGGTCGGATGGAAGTTGTGGCCGTCGTTTAGGGCATGTGCAGGCGTCACGCGCGCGGCGTCGAGTACGAGTACCTTGGCGGCAATGAATCCTGAGTAATAGCGGTACGCGATCGCCAAGACGGCAAGGGCGCCAAGCATCCACCAAGCTGCATTCATGTGGTGAGGATGATCGCTGACATTTCGTCGGGGCGCAAAACCCGACTGCTCGTGCGATCAAAACGTACGCGTCTATCGATATCCCGGATTGAGCCCTCTTTTCACCCTTGAATGCCGCTATGCTCGCCGCGTGCGGCACGGCATCTGGCTTGCGGGCGTAGCGGGGGCGATCTTTGCACTGTCAACGGCCTTTCCTATCGCGGAGACGCAAGCGAAGGGCCAGTTCATCGGAACTGAAGAGATCAAAAACGGCATGAAAGGCTATGGCCTCACCGTCTTTCAGGGAACGAAGCCCGAGCGCTTCGACGTGGAAGTGATCGGCGTGCTCAATAATTTTTTGCCGAGCCAGGCGCTCATCCTGGTCAAGACGCCGCACCCTCGCCTCGACATCACCAAAAACGTTCAAGGCATGAGCGGGAGCCCCATTTTTCTTGATGGACGGGTGGCCGGTGCATACGCGTACAGTTGGAATTCGTTCCCGGTCGAGCCAGTAGCCGGCATCACGCCGATTGCCCCGATGCTGCACGAGCTTCATCGTCTCACGGGGCCTCGCTTCTTCCCGCTCGAGCCGCTTGAGAAGAGCGCTTCGACCGAGCACAAGCGCCCTAAAAAAACCACAACGTCGTTCGAAGGCGAAGTCGGTGGATACGATCTGCAGGCACATATCGATCAGCTGAAGTTACGTTTGTCGCTTTCCGCACGAGGACAAGCGCCGCGCGTCGCAACGCCTATCAGCATTTCAGGTCTCACCCCCCGCGCCTTCGAGGCCGCGCGTCAGATCTTCGAGCCACTTGGGCTCGTGCCCGAACAGGGTGGGGGAGGCGGTGCCGGTGCCGTTGTCGGGAGCGACGTCCCACTTCATTACGAGAACGGCGGCGCGCTTGGTGTCCAGATGGCGCGCGGTGATGTGTCGTTCATGGGGCTTGGGACGACCACTTACGTCGAGGGAAATCGCGCCGCCGGTTTCGGCCATCCGATGATGGGCGGAGGCGATGTTGCGCTTCCCGCGTGCATCGGCCGCGTGCATTGGATTTACGCGAGCGCTTACCACTCTTCCAAGATCGGCGAAGCGGCAAGACCGGTTGGTGCGCTCGTCCAAGATCGCCAGAGTGCGGTCGTGGTCGACGAAACGAAGACCGCGCCCGTAGTCCCGATGCGGATTCGCATCGCTGGCATCAACGAGTCGCCAAAAAACGAGTGGAATGTCGAACTCGCCGAAGACAAATTGATGACCGGAGGTCTCGCGGCATCGGTTGTGGCGTCGGTGGTCGAAGCGACAGTTGGCGAGCGCCGCGATGTCACTTGGTCGCTCAAATACGACGTCCAAGTTCGCGGGCACGGCAAGGTCACGATCGAGGACATCGGCATCAGTCAAGGCAATCAGTACGCCCAAGCGATGTACTGGTCTTTCCGTTCGCAGTTGGTTCGGTTGATCGGCGCAGCGCTGAACAATCCTTGGGAAGAAGTCCACATCGAAAGGATCGACGCTGTGCTGAGTCTGAAGCGAACGGCCGACGTGGATATCGTTAAGGGAGTTGACGTCATAGACCCGATCGTCGAGCCGGGCGGGACGGCACGGGTGCGGGTTCGCTTGCAGCCGCTCTATGGTCCCGAGACCTTCCGTGTTTTCGAGGCGAAAATTCCCACCGAACTCGCGGGTCGTGACGTCGATATTGAGATCATCCCCGGTTACGCGCTTGGAGCAGACAACGCGCAGCCCGAGAATCTCGACGATCTACTTGCGGCGATGTCAAAGCGTGTGGCGCCACCGCGGACTGCAGTCATTCAAGTCGCGCTTCCGGGTTCCGCTGTCGCCATGCATGGCCACGTGTCAAAGCGAGTGCCTGCGTTCGCGATTGATACGATGCGCCCGACATCGAGCGATCGCCAACCGTCGACGCTCACCCAATACGAGCGCACGATTGTGCCTACCGACCGTTACCTTTCGGAGAGCGTACGGACTCGCGTGAAGGTTCGGGCGCTGCCGAGTGCCTCACCGTAACGCCCTTCAACTTCGGTCCCCGAGGGACGCCGGGTACGTCGCCGCAGCAGCGAAAGCCCACTTGGTAAAAGTGGAAAACCTCTTCGTGAATGATCGTCATGGGTCTGCAGCGCGCGCGCACTGGACCCCAGTAACCACCTTTGAGGCCGCTCTTGAAGGGCTTGCCTTTTTCGTTCACGACCCACTCATCGACGTTGCCGGCCATGTCGTACGCGCCGAAAGGCGTAAGGCAGGAAGGGCGACTGCCGCTTGATTCGCGTTGGTCAAGTTTCTTTATCTCTGCTTCGCGCCGCTTTGGATCGGCGTAGGCTTCGAAGTCGACCGTGCGCCAAATGTTGTCCATGTTGCAGGCTTCATTGTTGCGTGAGTGCCCGTACGGGTAAGGCAGCTTCTCCTGTCCCTCGCAAGCGAGCTCCCATTCGCGATCGATGCACAGCCGCTTGCCGGACTCGTAGCAGTGGTCCTGCGCTTGATACCAATCGACGGCGACCCATGGTGTCGCGCCTTTTTTGTTCGGCCATTCGTAGCGGTCGATGCAAAATTTCTCGTGGACGACCTTGCTGAGGCACCGGCTCGAAGGCGCGAACTCTTCGCACTGGAGCTTGACGACAGCGTGCGGGTCGCGCCAACGCTTGCATAGCTGGGCGACCGCTGGGCAGTAGTCGCCTTCGACGAGGACCTGATCCGCAGGGCATTGGGGCGTGGCGCCCTTGACCTGTGCTTCCGTTAGCGTGACGGTTGGCTTGAGCGCGGCGCGTGCCGGAGGGGCGGTGCTGAGCAGCACTTCCATCGTGACAAAGAGGGACCCCCAACGTGCGCGCATCGAACACGGCGAGCATAGGAGCGCAAGGTTGTCGCGGTCACGTTTGTCGCGTAAGCGAGCCTCGTGAAACGGATTTTCGCAATTTCGGTTCTGCTCGCGGGCTTGCCGGCTTGCACCTCGAACAACACCTCGAACAAGACGGACGCTGCTTCGGCAGCGCCGAGTGCTTCTGTAAGCGCGATTCCGATCGCGACGCCTTCTGCTCCGTCGCCTGTCGATGCCGCTTCCGTTCCCGATCGCTCGATGGCCGACGCCGCGGTGCCGAAGGTGATCGAAGCGACCGCAAGCGGGGCATGTCCCGCGAACATGTTGCTCATCGAAGGCGACTATTGCACGAAGGTTGAGCAGAAGTGCAAAGGTGGCAAGAGCTGGTACGCCAAATGGAACGACAAGACGATCTGCCTTGAGTTCGAGCCGCCCACCAAGTGTGTGGGCGAGAAGATTCCTAAGCGCTACTGCATGGACAAGTACGAGTGGCCCAACAAGGAGGGCGAACGCCCGCACGTGATGAATAATTTTCCTCAGGCGCAACGCCTTTGCGCCGACGTCGGAAAACGCATTTGCAGCGAGCGCGAATGGACGATGGCGTGCGAAGGACCCGAGATGAAACCTTACCCGTATGGTTACGATCGCGATCCGACGATCTGTCAGGGGGATCAGAGCGGCGTTGAACCCGCAGCCGACGGCAAGGACAAGAAGGGGATCACCTTCTACAAATTCGCATCGAAGGAGAAGGACGTCGCGCTTCCGGAACTCGAACGGCTTTGGCAAGGCAAGCCAAGTGGATCGCAACCAAAGTGCGTGAGCGACTATGGCGTCTACGACATGCCCGGAAACGCGGACGAGCTCGCGGCCTCCGAGGAGAGCTATGCAAAGTACGACAACGTGACGACGGGCGGTCCGTGGCGACTCGGTGTGCGCAACCAGTGCCGTCCCAAGATCTATACGCACAACGAGGGTTTTGCTTACTACTACCTCAGCTTCCGCTGCTGCGCCGAGCCCGACGGCAAGCCGAGCGACCCACGAGGACCGCGGCAGATTAAGCGCAACGACAAGTGGCAAGGCGGGCAGCCTCCTGTGCGCGATCCGTGGAAAGATCCGACTAAAAAAGGTTAAGCGCCTTGATGAACGTTCGTGCCACCTGCGTACCCAGGCGCGTCACGTGCGACCCGCGTTTTTATTCAAAAGCGCCTACAAATTTTGTCCGCTATTGCTTCACCCTGATTCCCTGGGATAACGAAACACGGTGGTGAAGATTCGTACGATCCTTACGGCTGGGCTAGCGCTGGTCTTTGTTGCCGGCACTTTCCCTGCGCAAGTGGATGCGCGTAGCGCGGGCGAGTCCGCGAAAAAGGCGCCCAAGAAGAAGCCGAAGCCACCGAAGAAACCGAAGAAGAAGCCGAAGGGTAAGCACGGAAAGGCGACAGCGCTCAAGGCCACCCCCAAACGTACGAGGCACCGCCGCCTTCCTTCCGCGAGCGGATTGACGCGTGAGTTTCACGTCAACGAAGGTGAGCTTCCGGCTGTCGTTATGAATGCGCGTTGCCCCGAAGACATGGCGAGCGTGGACAACCGCTACTGCGTCGATCGCTACGAGGGTTCGTTGATCGAGCGAGACAAGAATGGAGTGGAACGCGACTGGCCCGCATCCGAGGTGCCCGAGGAGCGCGTCTTCATCGCGGTCAGTCGCCCTAATGTGTACCCGCAAAGTTCCATTTCAGGCGCTATGGCAAAAATTGCGTGCGAGAACGCGGGTAAGCGGTTGTGTCAGCCGCTTGAGTGGCGCAAAGCCTGTGGCGGAACACACGGTTACGCGTGGACGTACGGCCCCGCGCGCGATCCGCGCACGTGCAACGATCAAGGCAAGAGCCCCATGCTCCACTTCTATCCGGAGGTGGCCAAGAGCTGGACACTCGTCGGTATGGACGAGATGAACGATCCACGCCTCAATCAGTGGGAAGGCACCCTCGCGCGAACGGGTTCGTTCGAGAGCTGCATTAACGACTACGGCCTTCACGATATGGTCGGCAACCTCCACGAGTGGACGAGCGATCCGAACGGCACGTTTCAAGGCGGCTACTACCTCGACGTTCAAATTAACGGCGACGGCTGCATGTATCGCACGACCGCCCATGAGTTCACGTACCACGACTACTCAACTGGCTTTCGTTGCTGCAAAGACGCCGAAGAAGGCGACGACGAGCAGGGTGACCCAAGCGTTGTCGGCAACGACGCAGGGGCCCCACTGGCAAACGGGACGAACGGAACGGACCAGCCTGACGCGGGCATCGCGCCGTCGGGTCCGTCTGTGCAAGAGTTGCCCGATGGTTCATCTCCTTGACCAAGACGTGCCCTGTCAACGGACTAGAGATCGACCGCGAGCACGACCTTGCCTCGGATGCGGCGTGTTCGATTCTCGTCCTGCGCTGCTGCCGCCTCGCGAATGCTCCGGACCGTTGTTTCAGGAGCCCGTAACGAGCCCGCGTCGAAGAGGGTCGCGATCGCGGTGAGTTCTTGTCCACTCGCGTAGACGAAGTGAAACGTGCCGCCCTTCGGCGTGTCTACGACGCTCACAACTCGGCCGCCCGGTTTGATAAACGCAACGGCTTCTGTGAGCGCCTCGCCTCCAACGGTGTCGATGATGACGTCGTAACCGTCGGGCGCAGCCCCTTGGAGCGCACTCGTCGCAGACGCCTCCGTGTAGTCGACGATGCACTTTGCGCCGAGCTCGGAAACGTACTCTCGGTTCTTCGTGCTCGTGGTGCTCGTGACAATGCCGCCCAGAAGATTGGACAACTGGATGGCATACGATCCGACCCCTCCCGCGCCGCCAGTGATCAGTACCTGCTCCCCTTGTGCGACCTTTGCGACGTTGTGAACGACTTGATACGCCGTCAACGCCACCATCGGAACACCTGCCGATGTCGCCGAGGATAGCGTCTTTGGCTTAAGAGAAACCGCTGCCTCGGGGAGCGCGATAAATTGCGCGTATGTACCCGAATGAACTTCAGGAAGCCGCGCGTACGCGTAGACCTCATCTCCGCGCTTGAACGAAGTCACACCCTCGCCCACGCTCTCGACGACACCCGCCGCGTCCCATCCCGGGCTGATGGGGAAGATGTGCGGGAACATCGTTTTCAGAAAGCCCTCGCGGATCTTCCAGTCCACGGGGTTCACTGACGTGTGGCTGACGCGAATGAGAATCTCGCCTTTCGCCGCAACCGGCGTCGGGACTTCGCCTTCGTGAAGGACAGAGGAAGAACCGAACTCGTTGAATATGATCGCTTTCATTTTATGCTCCTTGCGGTCGGAGTCTTCGCTCCGCACATCATAAGAAAGCACGCGCAACATCCTTGATCGAATGAATGGCGAACATATAAGCTATTCACAGCGTGAATATTGCGTCCAAAGACCTCAATTTGCTCTTCGTTTTTGATGCGCTGATACGCGAGCGAAGCGTAACTCGGGCCGCAGCGCGTTTGTCGCTGAGTCAGCCTGCGCTGAGCCACGCACTCGGGAGGTTGCGACGCGACTTTGGCGACGATCTCTTCGTGCGCTCGGCAAAGGGGATGACGCCGACGCCACGCGCGCATGAGCTAAGCGAAAGGATCGCCTCTGTGCTTGCTCAAGCTGAGACGTTGTACGAGAGCGGATCAGCGTTCGTGCCGAAACATGCGACCGCGCGATGCTCGATTAGCACCACCGATTACTTTGAGGCGATCCTCTTGCCACTCTTGCTGCCGTACTTGAGCCGTCACGCGCCTGGTGTGATGACCGTTGCGCGACAGACCTCAGGTGATCTTCCAAAGGGACTGCTTGAGAGTGGCGCGATCGATATGGCCATCGCAGGATTCTACGGCGAGCTACCCGAAGGTTTCTTCAAGCGCGCATTGTTCAAAGAAACGTACGCATGTGTCGTGCGGAAGGACCATCCGGAAGTCGTCAAGGAACTTACACTTGATACGTTTGTTTCACTCGAGCATCTGCTCGTTTCGCCACACGGCGATATGGTCGGTGCGGTCGATCGCGCGCTCGAGAAGAAACGACTTTCACGTCGCATTGTGGCTGGCGTCGGCAACTTTCATTCGCCCGCGTCGATTGTGGCGTCGACCGATTACGTCGTAACGGTTCCGATGAGGCTTGCGAAAATGTATGCCAAGACGCATCCGGTCAAGTGGTTCGAGCCACCGCTTGCCGTGCCTGGCTTTACGCTCCTGATGGTGTGGCACGCACGCACCCATCGCAGTCCGCTGCATGCGTGGCTGCGCAGCGTGATCGAGGGACTCGTCTCATCGTGAGCCGAGTGATGCAGCTGGTAGTGTGGAAGTGCGATGCGACCGTGCTCACTCGAACACACATGGGATGACTCCCCTTCGTGCGATCGTGCCTTCGCGGGTTACACTTCATTGTATGCCAGAGTTCTTCGCGTTGCTCATGGCGGCTAGTTCCGCGTCTTTACCAGTTGCCGCCTGCCCTGCCGATATGGCTCTCGTCACGGGCGAGCATCCGGAGGGCATGAGGTACAAATGTATCGCCACCAAGTGGGGCCTTTGTTCGGCGTACGAAGAGGGCAACATGCGCGCCGAGGGAAAGGTGGTTCCTATTCGTGCATGCGTTGATCGATTTGAAGCACCAAACATCAAGGGACAGCCCCCCCTCGTCATGCAATCGGGAGAGGACGCTGAGGCTTGGTGCGGCGCGCACGGCAAGCGCATGTGTACCGAATACGAATGGGAGACCGCATGCGAAGGCGATGCACGACGGCCGCATGGATACGGCTGGTTGGTTGATGACAGTTGCAACATGACCAAGCCCTGGAAGACCGTGAACAACAGTTTCATCGCTCAGGGTGGTGCACTTGCGCAGAAAGAAGCCGCGCGACTGTGGCAAGGCGAAGTGGCCGATTCGCGCCCCACGTGTGAGGCGCAGCCTGGCTATCCGCGCGATATGGTTGGCAACGCCGAAGAGTGGGTGAAGGCGAGTCGTAAGTACCGATGGCCGGTCGTCATGATGGGTGGTCACTGGGCAAAGCCATGGCAGACATGTCGCGGAACGAACAACGCGCATGAACCGTCGTTTCGGTATTACGAAACGGGCTTTCGTTGTTGCAAGGATGCCCTATAGATTGGGCGGTGATGAACGGTGTGCTTGACGTCGATGTGACGCACATTGACGATCCGGAGTTCGCGTTCTTCGACGCGATTGGACAGAACCTTGGCGTGCTCGTGAGGGGCGCGCTCTCGGCTAGCCGATGTCAATTATGGGCACAGTCGGTTACGAATGCTCGGGAGAGCTGGACGCCCAATTTCGGCGGCGTGCAGTTTACGCTCGGTCGCGCTTGGTACACGCACCTCGAAGAGGATCTCGAAGACCTCTACTTCGAGCGTGCTGCGGCGTCCGATTCGCTTGTCGAACGAACGCTCCCAGGAATGCAGGAGTCAATGCGCGATTTTGGTGCGCGACTGCTGCGCTTCGCCGTGCGACCGCGGCCGTTGTGGTGTGGTCCAGGTGTACATATTTTTCCGACGGGCGGTCTGGTCGCAAAGAGTGGTGGTGAGGTGCACTTCGATACGGAAGGTCTGGAAAATGAACACATGGGCGAACGTCGCCCTGCATTCACGATCGTCGCCATGCTTCAGACGCCGGCCGCGGGAGGCGGTGAACTGCGCGTCTGGGATCGCCTCTTTGACGGTGACTTGTTTCCGAAACCTGATGCGTCGCTGGCGATGGCGGAGCTGCGTTACGACGTGGGTTCAATCGCGGTGATCGATAGTTACCGCATGCACCAGATCGCGCCGTTTGCGGGTGAAAGGGATCGTATTTCGATCACAATGCACGTGGTGCTTGAGGCGGACGGTTGGCACGCTTGGTTTTAGGTTTCTACAGCGTACCCCCGATGCTCACGCCGAAGTCCGCGGCGGGCGCCGGCCCAATCGTCAAACCCGATGCGGTCGAAGACGATGCGACGCGCGGATGAAGAAGCAGCGGCATCAAGACACCCGTCGCCGTGCCAATCGCGAGGCCGACAAGAACGTCGGTGCCCCAGTGAGCGTCCCCCATGATGCGCAAGGTGCCGCCCGCGAGCGCGAGCGTGCCGAGGCCGACTCCGGCCCATGGGGCGAAGCGTGATCCCCTGAGCGCGAGGACCGTCGTGACCGATGCTGCCATTGCGAAGCCGGCAGAGGTGTGGCCCGAATAGAACGAAACGTTGCACTCTTTGCCAGTGATTCCGGAAGTTGACGAAAGTGCGCAGCCGGGTCGCTGACGCCCGACGAGTACCTTGGTCGCCTGGTTGAGTACAATCGAAGTCATTGTGGCGTTTGCGACAATCGCCGCGTTCTCGAGTGCACGGCCTTTGCGATCGCCAGTCAGCGCCGGGATGACGGCAAACGCAAGCGCGCCCAGGGGAATCGCTGCGCCCACGGTGATGTCGCTCACGGTGCGTGCTGTCTTGACGTCGTCAACCAAGAATGCCGAGCGAATGCCGTTGTCGAACGCGTTCACCGCGCACCAACGGCACGCATCGGGCTTTGGCAAAAAGACAGAGCCAAGCGTCACCGCCGCCGTCACGCCAAACTGGGCTCCAAGAAAAGCTGGTGTTGTGCGCGTGAGCTCAAACTCTTCCGCACTTGCCGTCGTGGACAAAAGACACGCAGAAATCGCGAATTGCGTAAGCAGCTTCCGCGTCATCGCCCAAAGGGTACAGCGCTCGCTCTCGATGTCACTCGGTCAAAACGAGGCCGTGTGCGTGGAGCGATCGGCACCCCGGCGATCGGCCTCGATGAGACCGTCACGCAACGAGATAATGCGAGGCATGCTCTCGGCGAGTGCGGGGTTGTGCGTCACGATGACGATCGTCGTCCCATGCTTTCTGTTGATGTCAAAAAAGAGCTCGTGAATGCTGTCGCTCGTTGCGGTGTCCAGGTTACCCGTGGGCTCATCTGCAAGGAGCAGCTTCGGTCTGAGAACGAGCGCACGCGCGAGGGCAACGCGCTGTTGCTCTCCGCCGGAGAGTTCTCCCGGGCGATGCTCGAGACGTTGCTGAAGGCCTACGGTTTCGAGAATCGCCTCGGCTTGCTGTCGGTTTTCGCGTTTGGCCATGCCTTGTATGAGCCCCGGCATCATCACGTTCTCGAGCGCAGTGAACTCAGGGAGCAAGTGATGGAACTGAAAAACGAACCCGATCGTGCGGTTGCGCCGCTCCGCAAGCTCTGCCGAGGTGAGCTTGGTGAGCTCGATGCCTTCAAATTTGATCGAGCCCTCGGTGGGCACATCGAGCGTGCCCAAGCAGTGCATGAGCGTTGACTTGCCAGCGCCGGATTTGCCGATGAGGCTCACCATCTCGCCACTGCTGATGCTGAGGTCGATGCCGCGCAACACTTCGAGCGGCCGCCCCATGTGCTGATAGGTCTTCCGTAGACCGGTGACGACAACCAAAGGAACGCTTGCAGAGGGTTCGGTCACAGGTGCCTCAATTTAGTCATGGCGCAAGCCGTCAACGGGGTTTACGGCTGCCGCTCGGATCGAAGGAAAAATCGACGCGAAGCTCGAGCCGATGATCGCGGCGACGGTGATGCCCACGTAGTCAAGAACGTTGAACGTTACGGGAATGCGCTCGATGTACGTTTGCTCGGGATTCGGCTTGAGACCGAAGAAAGCGAGGCCAGCGCAGATGCCCAGCCCG
>JAHFDY010000109.1 GCA_023248735.1 Myxococcales bacterium | reverse complement strand
TCGAAGACCTCGACAAGATCGGTGTCGATCGCACCCAACTTGCGACGCGCCTCGTGCAGAGCTTCTACAAGCAGCTCTTCGTCGATCATTTCTTCCACGCCGACCCTCATCCAGGCAATTTTCTCGTGCAGCCCGGGCCAAAGATCGTCGTTCTCGATTTCGGCGCGATCAGCGAAGCCGCGAGCAACGTGATCGACGGTGCCCTCGACATCTTGCAAGGACTGATGACGGAAGACGCATCGGCGGTGCTCAAGGGCTTTCATCGCATGGGCTTCGTTTCCCCCGAAGGCAACAAGGAGCTCCTCGAGAAAACCGTCGTCACCTACTTTAGTCGCCTGCTCAAAATTCGCGATCGCACTCCGCAGGCGCTCATGAACGCAAAGCAAGAGGATCTCGAGCGCCTCGCCAAGCCCGAGGTCGAACGCGAAGAGCTGCGCGAACTCATGAAGTCGTTTGTCTATCCCGACGGTTGGTTCTACGTCGAACGCGCGAGCGTCATGATGTTCTGGCTGTGCGCGCAAATCGACCCCAAGCTCGACACGATGACGGTCGGCATGCCCTACGTCTTGCCGGTCCTCATGCAGAAGAAAATGGCCGAGGCGCAGAGCGCATGAAAAGTCGCTCGAAAGTCAACTTTCTTTACCTCATACCTATGGCCGTGATCGCCTGCGAGCGCGCGCCGTCTTTGCAAGGGCTTCAGGAGTGGACGCCTTCGGATCACGACCAACAATCGGCGCAGACACCGCCCGCCCCTCCTGATCCGCACAGCCCGGGTTCAAGCCCACACGGCTCTGCGAGTCCACATGACAGCACCATGGACACCACCGCGCTCACAACACTCTTGTGGAAGCAGCAGTGCGCGAGTTGTCACGGCGCAACGGGCCTCGGTGATGGGCCCGCCGCGATCGCGACGAGACCACCGAGTCTCGCAAGCGCAGATTGGCAGAAGGCAATCACCGATGCCCAGATTGCCAAGATGATCACGACTGGCAAGGGCAAGATGCCCAAGTTCGACTTGCCCGAAGTGGTCGTCAAGGCGCTTGTCATTCACATCCGAACGCTCGGGCCCGTGAAGCCCCCAAGCGAAGGTGCGAAACCCAGCCTCGGGCGCAAAGACAAGCCGAAATGAACCGAGCCTGGGTCGCACGAGCAGCTTTGCTCGCGGCCGGGATCGGCGCGGCGTATGTGATGCAAGGCAAGGCGCCCGTCGACACCGACGTCACCGTCCAATTGGAACGAAAGCCGACGAGCCAAGTCAGCGTGACCATTGCGACGCTTGATCACGTGTGGATCTCGACCGCAAAGTACCCGGTCACGGATGGCGGTAGAGTCGCACTGCGCCCGCATCTCGCGCCTGGTAGCTACCTCCTGGAGATCGAGGTCGAGACCGAAGCCGGTCCGCGCGTTGAGGAACGTCGCATCTTGCTCGACGGCAACGCAGTCACCGTCTTTGGGCCCCGCCAGCACTAAACTCTTGCTCAGTTATCGGAACGAGTTGAGATCGATCGCACAACGCTTTCATGGTACGCGGGCACGCTCTTTTCGGCTGCGTGGAGCAGCCACATCAGAGTTACCCGAAGAAAGGCTGCAGGATGCACGTTCTGGTCGCTGGCGGAGCTGGTTACATCGGTTCGGTACTAACGCCGATGCTTCTACGCGAAGGACATACTGTAACCGTTCTTGATCGATTTTTTTTCGGTCCCACGCTCGCGGCTGCCGAGCGCGAGCACGGCGCGAAATTGCGTTTGGTGCGAAGCGACATTCGTTCCTTCTCGCCCAGCGTGCTCCAGGGTGTTGAGGCTGTCCTCGACGTGTCGGGCATCTCGAACGACCCTTCATGCGAGCTCGAACCCGACCTCACCCGGAGCGTCAACGTTGATGGCGGCAAGCGCCTCGCCGTTCATGCGCGCGAAGCAGGCGTAAGACGCTTCGTCTATTCGTCATCGTGCTCGGTCTATGGCCATGGCGAGGGCCTCGGTTTGGTCGAAACGTCGAACCGTCATCCGGTTTCCCTCTACGCGCGAGCGAAGGTCGAAGTCGAAGACTACGTTCGCAACCTTGGCCTCGAATCGCGCGGCCACTTCGAGTCTTGCGCGCTCCGCCTTGCGACCGTGTTCGGCCTGTCACCTCGCATGCGCTTCGACCTCGCCATCAACGTGATGACCAAGAACGCGTATGTAGCTCGTCGGATCATGGTCGACGGTGGCGGGAGGCAGTGGCGACCGTTCGTTCACGTCAAAGACGTTGCACGCGCGTTCATTGCGGCGATGAACGCACCCGGCGAAAAGGTGACCGGGGAAGTCTTCAACGTCGGCTCCGATTCGAGCAATGTTCAGATTCTGAACCTCGCCTTCCGCGTGCGTGATGCCATCCCCGGCACCGAGATCGTCCACGCGCCAACCGATCCCGACTTGCGCGACTACAACGTGAACTTTGAGAAAATCCGACGCGTCCTCGGCTACGAAACGACCGTAACGATAGACGATGGCATCCGCGAAGTACTCGCTGCGCTCCGCGACGGTCAGCTCGATCCTGACGAGCGCCGTTGGTACACGCTCAAGCAGTACCTCTTCCTCCGCGAAGCCGAACGCGTGATCAGCGAGCTTGCAGTCGACGGACGATTGCTCAGCAGCCCCCATTCCTGAGCGTCGCATGAGCGTTGATTTCTACCGCCATCAACTCGGCGACGATGAAGCATCCGAGTGGAGGAAAGTCATCGGCACGACGTTTCTCACGCTCGGGCCACAGGTCGCTGCGTTCGAACGCACGCTAGGGGAATACCTCGTGCGCGGACGCGAAAACGGAGCGCCGCCCGCAGTCGTTGGAACCAATTCGTGCTCGATGGGGTTACTTTTAGCCCTGCGTGCGCTTGACGTGGGCGAAGGCGATGAGGTGATCACCACGCCGATGACATTTGCATCCACCACGAATGCGATTCTGCTTGCTGGCGCGACACCAATTTTTGTCGACGTTGAGCCCGACACGGGCCTCATCGATCCGAAGCGCGTCGAATCGGCCGTTACAAAAAGAACCAGGGCGCTGATGCCGGTTCATCTTTATGGCCAGCTCGCCGACATGCGTGCTCTTTCGGACATCGCGCGGCGTAACAACCTCTGCATCGTGGAAGACTCCGCGCACGGCATCGAGATCGAGCGCGACGGAGTCCGCCCGGGCGAATTGGGCGATGCAGCTGTCTTCAGTTTCTACGCCACCAAAAACCTGACGAGCGGTGATGGCGGTGCTGTCGCCACGCGGCACAAGGACGTCGAGGAACGTTTGCGCCGACTACGCAACCACGGCGTATCCAAGTCTGCGTCCGACAGGCACGGCGGCACGTACCAACACTGGGATCTCGTCGAACTCGGTTACAAAGCCAACCTCACTGACCTCGACGCCTCGCTCCTTCGCGTACAGCTTCCAAAGGCCGAGGCAAAACGTAAGGCCAGAGAATCGATCGCCATGCGTTACGAATCGGAGCTTTTGCGGCGCATTCCTGAACTTGGCGAGACGTCTTCGCGGGGGGTCTCCGGGCTGGTCGCACGAAGAGGCCGAAGCAGCCATCACCTCTTTACGATCCATGCAAAAAGCGACAAACGCGACGCGCTGCTTGCTCATCTTGGCGAGTGCTCCATCGGGACCGCCGTCAATTATCGCGCTATTCACTTGCTGACCTATCTTCAAAAGCTGCTCCACATCCCCCGCGGCACCCTTCCCATCGCGGAGGAAATCGGCGATCGCACGATATCGCTTCCGATGTTTCCAACGCTGAGCGAGAGCGCGCAGAGCGAGGTAATCGATGCGGTCGCTCAAGGCTGGTCTATGTCATGAGCGAGATCGTCTACAGCGTTGTGATTCCCGTTCTTAACGAGGAAGGCAACATCGAGCAACTTACCGCACGCGTGCTCGCCGCGATGGAGCGCGTCGGAGAGCCGTTCGAGCTGCTCTATGTCGACGACGGATCGCGCGACAAGACGCCCAAACTTCTGGCGCACATCGCCGAGCGCGATCACCGCGTTAAGGTCGTGCGGTTCACCCGCAATTACGGCCAAGAAGCTGCGGTGGAAGCGCTCTATCTCAACGCACAAGGATCGTGGCTCATCCAAATGGACGGCGATCTGCAGCATCCTCCGGAGGAGATAATCAAGTTAGTTGATAAAAAAAACGAGGGCTTCGACGTCGTCTACGGCGTCCGCGAAAACCGGCAAGACGCCTGGTTTCGCGTCGCCGCCTCGCGCACGATGCAGTGGAGCATGCGTGCCATGATGGAGATCGAGCTTCCCGAAGATGTCTCGACGTTTCGCCTGATGTCGGCGCCAATCGCCAGACTGGTGGCTGCGCTTCCCGAACGCCGCAAGTTCTTCAGCGCGCTCATCGTCTGGAGCGGTGCACGCATCGGCGTTGTCCGCGTCGCGCACGCCGCAAGAGCAACGGGCAGCACAAAATACAACTTCACGAAGCTCCTCAACCACACGTTCGACCTCGTCGTCGGCTTCTCGTCGAAGCCATTGCGATACATTGGCACGCTCGGCGTTTTGTTTGCGGCAGGCGGGTTTCTCCTCGGTCTGTGGACCATCGTGCGCAAGGTTCTTTTCAACTACGGTTCGATGGGTTGGCCTTCCTTGTTCGCTGCCGTTGCCGTCCTCTCGGGCATGCAGCTGGTCGCGCTCAGCGTGATTGGCGAGTACATCGCGCGCATCTACGTGCAAACGCAAGCGCGCCCCCTCTACAACATCGCCGCACGCCTCAACTTCGAACACGAGTCAAGGCAACCGTCGGATGAGCTATTTCGTGCGTCACTCCAACCGGGCTCGCCCGACGACGCTCGCTGGACCGCGACGGGCACATGAGACGGGAGCTCGTGATCGTCGGCTGCGGCTTTCCGCAGCTTTCTCTTATTAGGCGAGCGCGCGCACTTGGCGTCCATGTCGTTGGCGTCGACAAGAACCCGGATGCGGTGGGCGTGGCCTATTGTAACTCATTTGAGCCCATTTCAACGAGCGACACCTTAGCGATCACGTCCTTCATGGTGGCGAATGGCAAGTGCGCCATCACGAGCACGGGGAGCGAGCTTGCCGTGAAGAGCGCGGCCATTGTCGCCGCCGATTTGGGCCTTCCATTCTATGCATCGACCGAGGTCATTCGCCGGTGCCAAGAGAAAGACGCGATGCGCGACGGGTACAGACGCGGTGGCCTGATAGTCCCTCAATTTGCACGCTGCAACGACTTCTCAGCCGCGTTGCATTTCGTCAATGAAGTTGGCTATCCGATTGTCGTCAAGCCAGCACGCGGGTGGGGTCAGCGCGGCGTAAGCCGGGTCAACACTCTTGACGAACTCGAGGGCGCATTCGAGGACGCCCTTGCCCATGCCACATCGGCCGGCCTTCCTTCCGTCGTCGTCGAGGCGTGGATCACGGGGCGCGAGTACTCCGTCAACGGCTGGGTTGAGTCGGGCGAGTTGGTTGCGTATGCGGTTACTGACCGCATCACGGTGCCGGGCAATCGCCCCCTTGGCGTGATGATTGCCGAGGTGTTTCCGTCGGGCCTCACCACGGTCGATGAGGCCAAAGTCATCGAGGTCGCAAAGCGCGGCGCGAAGGCTCTCGGTCACCGACGCGGGCCCTGCTATTCTCAGGTCGCTTTCAGCGATCGTGGCGCGGTCCTGTTCGAAACGGCGGCGCGCATGGGGGGCGGTTTCGACGCAGACGTTACGTTTCTCGCCAGCGGCGTCGATTTGTATCATCGAACGATCGGAATTGCGCTTGGGGACAGTGACCTTGAGTTCGAAGGCAAGACGGGCGCGTTGCACGCCGCCGCCACCGCAAAGTTCCTCGTCGGCACGCCGGGTCGAGTCACAAGCGCCGCAGGACTCGAAGACGCGCGTGCGCTCCCGAATGTGCACGACGTGCAACTGTTCGTAACCAACGGAGGAACGATTCACCCTCTCACGGACAGCGCAAAGCGCGCCGCCTATGCACTCGCAACGGGCACGTCGGCGGTGGACGCAATTGCGAACGCAGATCGCGCGCTTGGCACGCTCAGGCTCAATGTGGAAGCGGCACCATGACGAAACCGACAGGCTCAACAGGTTTTCTGCAACTCATTCGCGAACGCCGCACGCGCGACGCGATCTACCATGCCAAGGATTACTGGGACGCGCGCGCCACCGCTCGAACGGGTCTTTCACGATCACTGTGGCCGTCGAACACCTACAATGCCCTTTGGGATGAGAGGCAACGTGATCTCATCACGCGCGCACTCGGCGGGTGGTCGGAGCATCGCATGCTCGACGTGGGTTGTGGAACCGGCCGCATGACGCGCTTCTTGGCAAGCCGCGGCGCAAAGTCGGTGACGGGTGTGGACTTCTCGGAGGCGACCGTCGCCTCCGCACGCGCGGAAACAGCCGAAGCCGAAGAACCGTGGGTTCTGCAAACGCGGTTTGAGACCGCGGACGTACTCGCGGGATTTTCTCACCTCGGGGCCTCTTTCGACGACGTACTCGTCCTTGGTTGCTTGTCTGTCGCCTGTCAAACCGCGTCGGACCTCGAGGTCTCGTTTCGCAACATTGCCAACGTGGTTTGCGCCGGCGGGCGAGTCCTGGTGCTCGAGCCGATTCATCGCTCGCCGCTTCTGCGTCGTGTACTCGACTTGGGAATCGAAGAATGGGTCTCACTGGCCAACCGTGCGGGTCTCGAATTGGCCAAGGCCGACCGAATGGGATTTGTGCCAGTGCGGCTCGTCTGCTCGGTGCGCGACGTACCGGAAGCGCTTGTGCGACCCATTTTCGCTGCGGGCGAAAATGTACTCGACCGTGCGCCATTTCTGGCACCACTGAGCGACTACAAGTTACTGCTCTTTCGGAGGAGCGCGCGCTAAGCCTATTGGCGGCCTCAGCGAGGGCAGCACCAAACCCAGAATGGCGCGTTTGGGTCCGTCTTATTCGGTTGGTAACAGCTTGAGTCCTCGGGAGAAGCGTTGTTCGGACAGTTGAATGCGAGCTCATCGCCCTTCGGACAGTACTTGGCCCACAGGTTGTCCTGCTTGCACTGATCGGCCGGCGGGACAATACCGCCGTCGCTTTTCGATGGAGCGTTGCATACGTCGGCCGCGGTCCGTGCGCACGCCACGCAGCTTCCAACCGTGCCGTTGCACTTCTCGCAGCGCTCATTGCCCGCGCAGTTGTTGTCACTTAAACAACCGGCGACACACGTGCGAATCGTTTGGGTATCGTCGCAGTACTGACCCGCACTGCAGTCGTACCTGCATGTCGTAACGCCCGTTCGACCGGCTACCGTGCACGACGTGGCGGGAGCGTCGGCCACGCTAGCCGCATCCGGTAACAGCGCCGGCGTTGAGGTACCCGCGCTGCCGCATCCCCCGAAAGCAAATAATGAAGCCGTAAATATCGATCCAACGGTTACAATTGTACGCATCGTGTGTCCCTTCATGATTGAGAAGAGAGACACGCGGGGATCGAAGCTGTCGCGCGCGAAATGTTCGCGTCGTCGAAGATGGGGATCGCGCTAAGAAAAAGCCCCGATTTTGAGCACTTGGTCACGGATGACCTCGCCTATCGCGAGCGAAGCGGTCGCGGCTGGAGACGGAGCGTTAAGGACCGCGAGCACGCCTTCCCCAGCCTCGAATGCGAAATCGTCGACGAGCGAGCCGTCAGGGCGCATGGCTTGTGCGCGAACGCCAGCGCCCGCTCGAAAGGTGTCTCGGTTCGTGATGTTTGGCACAAGCCGCTGCATGGATCGCGTAAACGCGGCCTTCGAGAGCGACCTCCACACTTCGTACGCGCCCATGCGCATGTGCTTGCGAGCCAGGCGCCAGAAACCGGGGAACGCGAGCGTACCGAGTGAATCGCGAAGTGACACGTCGCGCCACCGATACCCCTCCCTTGCGAGAGCGAGGACCGCATTTGGGCCCGCTTCAACGCCGCCCGAAACCATGCGCGTAAAGTGTACGCCCAAGAAAGGAAATGATGGATCAGGAACTGGATAGATCAGGTTCTTGACTAATCCCCGTCGCGACTCCACAAGCTCGTAGTACTCGCCTCGAAAAGGAACGACCGTTACATCGGTCTTAATTCCCGCGAGCTTCGCGAGGCGATCGGCGAGCAGCCCCCCGCACAAGACCACGCACTTGGCCTCGGCCACCCGTGTCGTCGCTTCAACGCGTCGTCGCCCATCCTTTCGAAAGCCAATCGCGACGACCCGCTCGCCTCGCGCAATTGTAACGCCCCTCGCTTCAATATCGCGCGCGTAGTGTCTCGCGACTTCGCCGTAATCCACGATTCCGGTCTCAGGTACGTACAGCGCTGCAACGCCCCTTGCCTCGGGTTCGTATTCCGCGATCGCCTCTTCGGTCAGCAGGTGAATGTCGGAGAGGCCGTTGGCCAGACCGCGTTGCCGGAGTTCCTCGAGGCGCGACACTTCACTCCGGTCGGTCGCAAGAACGAGCTTTCCACAAATTTCAAAAGGAATGTTGTGCTCTTCGCAATACGCGACGAGCAGCGCACGACCGCGCGCGCACAACCTCGCCTTAGACGATCCGGGCTTGTAATAGAGCCCCGCGTGAATGACGCCGCTGTTGTGGCCGGTCTGATGTGCGGCAACGTCGCTCTCTTTCTCATAGAGTGCGATCTTGAGGTTGGGATTCGTGAGCGATAACGCGCGCGCCGAAGCGAGCCCGACGATTCCCCCGCCGACAACGAGGACGTCGACTGTTTCGGACGCCTTCATGATACTCCTTGCATGCGATGGCCGATGAGCTCTCGACTAGCACGTTTCGCACGGTCCCCAAGACTGGCGTTATCTACGTAACCAACGAGGCTACGAAAAAGGGCTTCTCCCCCCAAGACCCCGATTGGTGCAACCTCGGCCAAGGACAGCCCGAAACCGGTGACCTGCCCGGAGCACCGCCCCGAGTGCAGACGGTCGCAGTTCATCCCGACGATCAGGAGTACGCCCCCGTCGGCGGCATTTGGGAGCTGCGCGAGGCGATCGCTGATCTCTACAATCGGCAGTTTCGACGAGGACTGCCTTCGCAATATTCCGCTGAGAACGTCTGCGTCTCGGGCGGCGGACGCGCCGCACTCACGCGCGCCGCTGCGAGTCTCGGTCAAGTGAACCTCGGTCACTTCTTGCCTGACTATACAGCCTACGAAGAACTGCTCGATATCTTCAAGGCGTTCACGGCGATTCCGATCCTGCTCGATCCCGAACGCGGCTACTCGTTCACCGCCGAAGACTTGCGTAAGGAAATTCTTGGCCGAGGACTCGGCGCGCTCTTGCTCAGCAATCCATGCAACCCGACCGGCAAGCTCGTTGACGGTGACGAGATGGCGCGCTGGGTTCAAATCGCGCGCGAACTCGACTGCACGCTTCTTCTCGACGAGTTTTATTCGCACTACATTTATCGCTCGCGCCCTGGCGTGGTTCCGATCGCAACGGCGGCTCGCTATGTCGAGGACGTCGATCGCGACCCAGTTCTCATCTTCGACGGCTTCACCAAGAACTGGCGCTACCCAGGCTGGCGAATGACGTGGGCCATTGGCCCAAAGAACGTGATCGAAGCACTCGCGAGTGCGGGCTCGTTTCTCGACGGAGGCGGCTCACGGCCGTTGCAGCGAGCGGCAATTCCGCTTCTCTCCGACGCCCACGTCCTCGCCGAGACGCGGGCCATTCAAAGCGCATTTCGCCGAAAACGCGATTATCTCTTGTCCCAACTCGAACGCATCGGCGTACGCGTGGACCGCGCACCGGAAGGCACGTTCTACATTTGGGGAAACGTCGAGGCTCTTCCTCCGGGAATCAACGACGGCATGAGCTTCTTCCGCGCCGCGCTCGAGCAGAACGTGATTGTCGTCCCCGGTGAGTTCTTCGACGTGAACCCCGGCAAGCGTCGTCAGGGACGCGCCTCTCGCTTCAAAGACTACGTGCGTTTCTCGTTCGGCCCGTCCATGGCCACGCTCGAAAAAGCGCTGTCTCGGTTTGACTCGATCGTACAACCGCTCTCGACGCGCTGAGCGGCATCGCTTCGCTTCACCCACCACACGTCGTGCGCATACGGCCCAAGCTCGACAAGCAGACCATCGCGTTCAACGTCGCGCCGGTCGAGTGACCACGTCGCGCCCGAAACCGCGTGAACCAACGTAACGGTTTGCTGCGCCCCGAATAGCAGGGGAGCGATCTCCTCCACCACCAGCGCGCCACTTTCGCTGCGAAACGCGATCGACCTCGCGAGCTTGCCTCGTGCGACTTCGTAGCGATTGTGCACGAGCACAAGGGCCATGTCGCCGCCGTGCGCGTTGCAAAATGCGAACACGTTGTCGTTGCGACCACCATCCGCTTCGAGCGGAAACAGTCGAAATGAGCCCGCTTGAGCGAAAACAAAGCGACGCCTAAGCAAGGGAACAATCTTCGCCTCGTGCGCGGCAAAGAGACCCGTGTCGACGGTCTCGTTTTGCCTTGGGCGGTAGAATTCCATGCCGTACTTTTCGCGAAAGCCCTCGAACTGACCGTGACCGAACATCGGCGTTCCCGGCAGCGTCGCGAGCAGGGTGCACACCGCGAAATATTTGTCGGTGGTTCCGAATTGCACCGCAGCCGGCTCCTCATCCGGATTGTTCATAAAGTTGACGAATCTACCTAAGATCTCCGAATCGTACTCGACAACGTTACGAATGAGCTCGTGGTACTTTGCATTTTCCTCCGACTTAAACATGTTCATGAAAGCCGAGTTGTAGACACGGTGCATCCCAAGCGAACGTACGAAGTACCCCTCCATCATCCAAAACGCTTCGGCTAGGAGCAGCGTATCGGGAGCCTTCTCGGCGACCTCCGCCACTACCTCGCGCCAAAACTCTTCTGGCATCGCGCGATCAAACTCGTCTTGCGACATCGCAAATCGCCAACGTGACGCAATCGCGTCGCCTCCACCCGGATGCGGAAACCAGAGACGCTGGTAGTGACGTTTCGCGAGCGTCATCGCCGCATCGAACCGCAAGATGGGAAACATCTTGGCGACGTGGACGATCAAGTCGAGCATCGCCCTGCGCACGATGGGCTTCGTGTAATCGAGCTGCGCGGTGTCATTCCACGGCATGCTCGTGCCGTCGTTACCGTGGTAAATGTAAACTGCTTTTCCACTTACCCGATCGACGCGCTTGAACACCACCGCGGCATCGGTGCGAGAAAAGTACCCGTCTTCGACATAGGTCGCGACGTTTGCATCACTCGAAACGTCGGCCGAAAAGCGATAGCCCTCATAAGGACAAGTCTCTGACTGGACAAAAAAGTCAGGGTGCTTGATCACCCAATCGCCATCGATGCCCATGTGGTTGGGAACGAGATCAGCCGCAAGTCGTATCCCGCGCTCTTTTGCTCGCGATGCGAGATTCGCATACGCTGCTTGTCCACCGAGTTTGTCGTCGATTGCGTAGCTGTCGATCGAATAGGCTGACGCAATGGCATCGCCGATGCCTTGCCTCTCTTTGATGGTGGCCGAAGCCTTCGATCGCTGCCAGATTCCGATCAACCAAAGTGACGTAAATCCTCTTGACGATATGCCGTCGAGCACCTCATCGGGAATGTCCGCGAGCGTGACAATCGGGCGCCCAAACTCGACGCTCAGTTGCGCGAGCCATACGTAAACCGACTTCGCGAGAAGTACGACGCGTGGCATCCACCCCTTATCCTCTGAGAAACGCCGATCATCGTGCGTGTGCACCCCTAGCGCTCTCCCCGCTGAGTCAAAGCGAAGGACCTCTGCAGAACCACTCGCGCGCACCTCATGACGCGCATGCCAACGTGTCTCCTCGGTAAGGCGGAAGCGGAGGTCAAGCCACGCTTGATATTGCGGACACCGAATGAGCGTGTCCCTGAATTGTCGCAACAGATGATCGATTTGCGCGTCAATTCCGACCGCATGGCGATGAACGAACGCGATGCGCAGAACTTCTTCGGGCAAGGGCCCTAGGGCACCCCCCTCAGTCCCGGCGGCCTCATGCGTCGACGTGAGCAACTGCTTCATGCGGGCGACGTCGGGCAGTAAAGGCGCGAGCATCGACGCCTGCGGGTTTTCCGCGAGGGACACGAGCAACACGCCTTCTTCGAACGCACGACGCTCGTACCCCGGTGGGGGCGACTCGATAGCAAGCGCGCGGATCACGTCTTCTGTGACGAGCGGCACCGTTGTAACGGAAGCCAAATTTTGCAGAAGCCAATGCTGCATTTGATGCAACGCAACGTGGGCGCCCAAGAAAGACCCGTCGATCCTCGTCCCGAGGAAGGGCGCAAGCGTGCGCGCCGCGAGGTCCGCGTCGTGCCGCCTCTTGAAGTCAAGCTCGCCCCAGGCGTCGACCGATACGCCGGCACGCTTGAGCTCAAAGGTTTCTGCCGCCTTGAAGTGCATCGCACGCTCTACTTGGCGGCTCTCGCTCGCGCCGCCAAGTAGTTATGTCTCACTTGCGTTTTTTTTCTCAAGAATGCCAAACGGCGCCGTTCACCCTCATTGTCTCGCTTCGGTCCGCACCTCCCTGGTGGACGCACGGAGTGAAAGCGGGACTGACCGCTGGAGGCGCGTATGAGGAAACCACCGTTGATTGCAGCCGTGGTTCTATGTGGCGCGACTTTTCTTGGACGCGCAGAGGCGTCTGAGACGGGTCCTCCCACAGTCGGCTCGGGGCAGAGCCAGCATGTGAATGTGCGTCCGATTGGTGACGCGTCATGGTTCGCCGTGTCGCTGCACGAGTCGACTCTTCCGCACAAGAACGTCCAAGGGCTCGCGCGCTTGTTTACCGTGCACGCTGCACCGAAGCGAAAAGCCGAAGGCTTTCGAGACTTCAAGCCCGAGATCAAGGTCTCGGAATCGTGGAAGCTGTCTTTCTCCTGGACAGGCGATGCGACTCCGAATGGCCCGCACAGCTCGGCGGTGGCCGCGTACGGTCGACCATGGTGAGCAATTCGAGGCGCTGATAGTGTGACCGAAGTGATCGGTTTCGTTACGACCGACTCATGACCGTTGCAAACAGAAGCGCCATGCGAACCGCTCGCTCGGAAAGACCAGCATGGTGGGCGATTTCGCTCACAGTAGGGGTGCGCGAGTGAAGGGCGCGCAGCTGTCTTGCGGTACCTAACACGGCCGCGAGACAGTCCGGAACGGATTGGGCATCGTCAACTTCTTTGACTTTAACGCCGCGTAGGTCGAGCGCGAAAAGTAACTGTTCAATGTCAGTTACGAGAATCGGACGGTAACCAAGTGCGTCGCCGACGTCGTCAAGCGAAACGGCGTCGCCAACTGCCGCGATGGCATCGGCGAGCTGCTGAAGTTCTTCCGCGGTGAGGGCCATGAAACGTGCCGGGCTCGCGCGCAGATTCTAGGCGGACTTCCTGCGCGGCTCCAGGTGGGGTGGTTCACTTGGGACCGGCGGCCGGGCGCGCGGGAATGTGCTGCTCTGCCGAGTCGTGTACTGCGCCATCATGCGTCCGAGAAGGGTGCGTTTCTCGCTGACTGGCAGATTCGCCAAGAGCGCGGCAAATTGCACTTCTTCAGCTACAAATGCGTCACACAGCGCGTCGATCGCCGAGTCGAGGGTCGCCGTTGAATCCGCTAGCTCGAGCGCGTCCACGTTCGCAATGTTCG
The DNA here is from genome assembly GCA_023248735.1 of Myxococcales bacterium. Classification (GTDB taxonomy): domain Bacteria; phylum Myxococcota_A; class Polyangia; order Polyangiales; family Polyangiaceae; genus JAHFDX01. The sequence continues at coordinate 2,385 of JAHFDY010000109.1, read as the reverse complement.
CGTGGTGTTGTCCGCCGGCAGCCGGGTGGAAGACCTCATCCTCGATTGCAACGTGTGCTCTTAGGTCGGCGATAAGCTGCGGCATCAGCAACGCACGATCGCGAACATTCGAGCGGACAAGTTCAAACAGCTGACGAAATTCGTCATGCTGTCGGGTGAGCCATTGGGTGGGTTCCATCTTTTAGGAGGCCTTCGCGGAGCTGGCCAAAGGTAACAAGCTTTACGGCCACCTCACCGCCGAACTTTCGCCCGCTTGCGTCAATTGTTTACGTCGCGCGTTATGCCGACACGCGTCAACGACCCCATTTCAGCCAAAACGAAGCCAAAGCGCGACAAGTGCGCCACTCAGTGCTCCAAAAAAATATGCGCCAACAAGCGCAAGTCCACGCCCGGAACGCTTGGCCGATTCTCTTTCGATGCGAATGACGGATATCGCCGCGTGCTCTGCATCAACCAGCAGCAGCTCTGATGTTCCCGTCGCGATGCCATACTCAATCAGCTGCCTTCGCGTCGCGGCATGCGCGAGCGAGGGAGCGACCGCGCCACTTTTCACCTCTGCGACGAACTGCCTTCCGTCACGTTCAACGAGATAGTCAAGTTGCAGATCGATCTCGGTCTGCACTCCGTCAACCCAAATCGGATAGCGAACGGGCACGCGTCGGCCAAGGACGCGATATCCGTGCTCGTGAAGAAGGTGAGCTGCGCCGTCCTCGGCTGCGCGCGCTATGCGAAAGCGCCTCAGCATCCGGCTCTGGACCAGGCGACGTCGTACCCAAAGGGTAGTTGCAACCACAAAGGCAACCACCGCCAAAGCTGCGACAAGAAACCAAACGTGGCCGTCCTCAAGCGCCCTCAATCGCACCACGCGCAAAACGGCGATGGCTCACCTGCAATAGCGGCAACCAACGCGTCCCGAATCCGAACGGTCAGATCGCCTGGCAATGGCGGGTCGAAGACGCAATCGTCAACGCGCGCGATCGGCATAAGCGGGTACGATGTTGCAGTGAGAAACGCCTCGTCGGCAGACCGCAGCGCTTCGCTTGTAAGCGGCGCCTCTTCAAATGGAATTCCGAGAAACGCCGCGATCGCGATCACCGATTCGCGCGTGATCCCGAGCAGAACCTCGCGACCCGGCGGCGTGCGGAGCACACCGTCTTTCACCCAGAAGACGTTGGAGGTCGGCGCCTCTAAAATGAAACCTTTTAAGTTACAAAGTAGCACCTCGTTGAATCCCTGCTCGAGCGCTCGTCGACGCGCCAACATGGGTCCAAGGTAGCTCGCGCTCACCTTCACATGCGGCGGGAGCACCTCGGGCGGTGCCTTTCGTATCGTGGTCGCAATCTGCACGGCGTAGGCATCCGGTCGCTTCGGCGCAAGGTTCTCGAGCCACAAGTCGGTGGGCGCATAGGCCGCAATCGATACGCAAGCTTGGGTGTCGATCGGCACAACGTCGGGCTGCACCGTCGGCACTGCTGCGGTCCACCGAACGAGACCCGCATCGTGGCCCGAACGCGAAGCGAGATTTCGCGCGACCTCCAGCATATGGTCAATGGAGTGAACAATCGAAAGACCAATCGCGTTTGCCGAACGGACAAAACGCTCGACATGGTCCCGACCACGAAACAGATGAAAGCCCGTCTTCCCCAGCGCGAAGGCGCCAACGTCGAACACCGATGCGCCTCGCTGCATGCCGTGGGAGAACGCCGAGACCGTGGCCTCGTCCCAGGGTACATATTGACCATCGTGCCAGACGAGTTTCGACTTCATCGCAACGAGAGTATACGGGGCCGCGATGCAGCCGCACGAGCGCGATAAGCGGTTGTCCCTTTTGGTGCTGCTCGGACTGACCGTCGGGCTAACGGTTTGGCGCTCGGCGTACCTCCAAATGGGCCCGGACGTCGACACCGACTCGTACGGACACCACGCGATCTCGCGCCAGCTGGTGGCAACGCCAGCACTCTTTTCGATCCATTGGGTTTGGTTGCCGCTGTTCCACTATTTGCAGGCGATCGCGGTCTATTTCGGCGCAACGTTGCAATCGATTCGCTACGCAAACGTAGCAGCCGTCGCGCTGTTGCCACTGCTCCTCTTTGCGGTCATGCGCGGCCCGAAGACCTCCGAGCGCACGATATTCGTCGCGTGCACGCTCACTGCCGCGAGCCCCATCGTTTCGCAAATGGGAACGACAGGCCAGCCAGAGCCCTTGTTCGCGCTGCTCCTCCTCGGGTTCGTCTGGGCGATGGACCGGAACCGTTATGTATGGGCAGGAACGGCGCTCGCAGCTGCATCTCTCGTTCGCTACGAAGCTTGGGCCGTGATCGCAACAACCACAACATGGCTGCTCATTGAGTGGATGACGCCAGCGATGGCCACGAAAGCGAACCG
>JAHFDY010000108.1 GCA_023248735.1 Myxococcales bacterium | reverse complement strand
AGGGCGAGCTACCGGTGAGCGGTGATCCGCGTATTGGCGAAGCGCTTCAGGAAGTGAGTCTCGAGGTACGCGCCGAGTTGGGGCGAACAACCTTAGGATTGAAGCGTGTCCTCTCGTTGCAGCCTGGCGACATCATTCGTCTACCGACGGCAACAGACGATCCGCTCACCATTCGCGTGGGTGGTCTCGAGAAGTTTCACGGCGTTCCGATTATCTCGCGCGGACAAAATGCGATCGAGATTCGATCTCGGCACGAACCGTGAATCTCTAGCTCAGCATGAGCGATGAAAGCCTCCCCGGCCGCGGTCTTGATCCTTCGATGGCGTTGTCGAATTCTCCTGGTGGCTCCTTAGCGCCAGCGGGTGCGTCGAAACTTGGGATGGACGGTCTCGGTTTCGTGATGGACGTCCCCGTCCGGGTCACGATCGAAATTGGTCGAAAACAGATGAAAATCGGGGAGCTTTTGAAGATCGGACCCGGTTCCGTGCTCGAGCTCGACAAGGTCGCGGGTGAGCCTCTCGACGTTTATGTGAACGACAGACGCATCGCGAGGGGTGAAGCCGTGGTCATCGGTGACCGTTATGGCGTTCGGCTGACTGAAGTGTTGTCGCTAGACGCTGCCACCGAGGGAATCGAATGATCAGGTTCAAGCAATGGTTTTCTGCCAGTGTGATGGCGATAGGTGTCATGATTTTGACGCCCGCAGCGCACGCCGAAGCGCCGAAAGTGCCGGAGAAGCCCGTCGAAGCGAAAGCTGTCGAGCCGGTGCCTCCCGCGGCTACTCCACCTCCCACAGAAGCGCCCCCGCAGGTTCGGCCGTCGACGCCGCTGACGGACGTCATGCCGAAAAACAGGTCGAGCAATGCTGCCCCCTCGGAGGGCACTTCGGGCTCGGGCGCCTGGAAGAACGCCCTCATGGTGCTCTTCTTCCTTGGCGCCTTGGGCGGGGCGGCCTGGTACGTCAAGAAGAAGCGAATCGAGATTCCGGGTGTGCGTGGCGGTGGGAGCTTACGCGTTCTCGATACGGTTCGGGTTGGTCAACAAGCTTACCTAGTGACAGCGTACGTGGGTGGTCGGGTGCTCTTGCTCGGTGTGAGCGAAGCGGGCATCCGCAGGCTCGCATGGCTCAAGCCCGACACCCAGGTTGAGCCCGATGCAGAAATGGAATTGCGTTCACCGATCTTGCCGCAGAGTCCTCGGGCGGGGGAAGGTAAGGCAACGTCAGCAATGCCTCGGACCATCGGCGGATTTGCGGAAGCCTTGAAGGGTCTGCTCGCCGCGCGCCCGAATCAATCTGTGGCGCAGGATGAGTTGTCCGATGGTGAAGAGCCTAACGCGCCTCTTCCGGATTCCCTTGCCGTGAAAGATCGCTTTGAGCGTTCTCACGATGATGTTGATGAACGACGCCAGGACGAACGGCGCGAAGAGCGGGGGCGCGATGATCGATCCAATGACGATCGCCGTCGTGATGAGCGATCCCGCTACGATCGTCCTCGCGACGAACCCGTCCGGCCAGCGGCGACGCGAAGGTACGAAGTCGCCGATGAGCCCGCGGAGGCAAAGGCGCCTCAGACGACCGCAGAGTTCCTCGCGAGCAAAGCACGCGATGTGCCGGAACGTCGGCCGGCGCGCACCGCTGCGCAGCCACGTACCACGCGAGGCAGAAGCGACGCCGAGCGCACGGAGCCGAAGAGCGAAGTGCGCATGTCACAGCCGCCCGCCGAAGTCCCACGCGCGGCCGCGCCATCGGTGCCACCTTCGGCCCCCGGAGTGGAAGGTCAAGTAAATGGACTACGTCGCCGCGCAGGAAGGCAACGATGAACGACATCGGATCGCTGCTCGGCGGCAACGGTGGTGCGACGGCAACGCAGCTGAAGCTGCTTTTCGTCATGACCATCATGTCGCTGCTCCCAGCGATCGTCCTAACGACGACCTCGTTTGTTCGGTCCGCCGTTGTGCTCTCGTTCTTACGCCAAGGGCTCGGAACACAGCAGACGCCGCCGACTCAGGTTCTTGTTGGGCTCTCGTTGTTCATCACCATGTTTACGATGACGCCGGTCGCGAAACAGATCGAAACCGATGCATTCGAGCCCTATCGGCGCGGCGCAATTAGCGACGTCGTTGCGATTGATCGAGGTACCGAGCCGCTCAAAATATTCATGCTTCGGCAGACTCGCCACTCCGACCTCGAGTTGTTCTACACGGCGTCAAATTTGAAGCTGCCCGAAAAAGCCGAGGATGTGCCAATGCGTATCGCGATGCCAGCGTTCGTTGTGAGTGAGCTCACGACAGCGTTTCAGATGGGCGTCGTGATCTTGCTTCCATTTCTCGTCGTCGACCTTGCGGTCGCCTCGATCTTGATGGCGATGGGCATGATGTTCGTTTCCCCGACGACCATAAGTTTACCGCTAAAGTTACTTTTGTTTGTCCTCGCTGACGGTTGGAATTTGGTCGTTTCCTCTCTCTTGCAGAGCTTCCGATGACGATCGATGGCGCACTTGAGCTCATGCGTAACGCGATGCTCATGGTCGCTCAAGTTGCGGGGCCCGCGCTCTTCGCTGCGCTCGTAGTGGGTTTGTTGGTGGGCATCGTGCAGACCGCCACGCAAGTGAACGAGCAGAGCGTGAGCTTCACGATGAAGCTCCTCGCGCTCTCGGCGGCGATGCTTATCGGCGGCCCTTACATCTTGCAGTTGCTGGTCGAATACACACGGCACTCGATTGCGTCGATCTCCGAGGTTGTGAAGTGAGTCTTGCGGGAATGCCCGCCGAATTCGCAGCGCTCGCACTCGAGACGGCGCGGACCGCCGGGGTGCTCATCGGAGCGCCGCTCATCTGGACAAATGCGCCGATGCGGATTCGTACGGCGCTCTCGGTGCTGATGGCGGTGATGGTCCACGGTCTATCAAAGGCCCCGCATATGGATTCCATCGCAAACGTAATATCTGCGGTGCCATTTGAGTTCATCGTCGGCTTCGCGATGGGCTTCGTTGCCCGCCTATGCATCGTTTCGGCGCAAATAGCGGGCGAAATTATCTCGCCTCTCATGGGGCTCAGCATTGCGAGCTTGTTCGACCCACATGCAGAGATCAGCGAAACGGGCATTACGCGGATCGTTCGCAACTTCGCGCTCCTCATCGCGATGGCGTTCGGCTTGCACCGTGTCGTGCTTGGATCTGTGATTGCCAGTTTTCGCATCCTACCTGTCGGCAGTGTTCACAATCCAGCGCTCGCCACGCGAACGTTGGTTGAGCTCTCTGTTGTTTCGATCGCGCATGGTTTGCGCCTGGCGCTTCCAATTCTCGCGGTGCTCTTCGTCGCGAACGTCGCGCTCGCTTTCATCTCCCGCGCAGCGCCATCGATGCAGATCTTTTCGATCGGATTTGCAATCACACTCGCTGCCGGCGCGGCGACGATGACGATGGCTCTGCCGGACATGGCGCTGTCGTTTTTGGCGGACATGCAAGAGGTCGGTCCACGCATCGAGCGCGTCATCATCGCCATAGCGGGGCTTTGAGCCATGGCGGACGACCAGTCCAAGACGGAAGACGCGACTCCGGAGCGACGCAAGAGAGCACGCGAGCAGGGGCAATTTGCGCGGGCGCGTGACGCCGGCGGCATCGCCGCGACAGTGGCGGTACTTATTGTGCTCGCGGCGACGACGGGTGCGTTGTTCGATCGCATTCGCGAGTTTGCGATGCGTTGCTTCGGTGAGCCGTTTGACTTGCTTCGTGGAGCGGAGGGCGATCTCGCCGCACGGCTCATGAAGACGCTCGGTTGGTCCATCTTCCCATGTGCACTCGCGGCAATGGTAGCGGCCATCGCAATAGGCTTCGTTGAAGCCGGTTGGCATCCTCAGCTCGATTTGGTCATGCCAAAGTGGAGCCGCATGGATCCGATCGGAAAGCTCGGCCAAATGCTCTCGTTCAAGCACATTTTGACCGAGCTCACGTTCAGCTCGCTCCGCGTCGGGATTGTCGGTTATGTCGCGTACTCGACCATCAACGAAGCGTTTCCCGTGCTCGTTCGGTACACGAGCACAGGTATTGTTTCCGCGAGTGAAGGCCTATTGGCGATTGTTGCGCGCCTTGCCGTACGTACGTGCCTGGTGCTCGTGGTGCTTGCGCTGGCCGACTACGCGCAGAGTTACTTCAAGACCGAAAAAGAAATGAAGATGTCGAAGCAGGAGATCAAAGAAGAATTCAAACAGCAAGAAGGCGACCCGAAGATCAAGCACAAGATGCGGGCGTTGGCGCGCGAGCGAATTCGTCGAGGTGTCGCGAAGCAGGTGGCGCAGGCCGACGTTATTGTGACCAATCCGACGCACGTTTCCGTTGCGTTGCGATATCGACCCGACGAAGGTGCGCCGGTCGTTGTCGCCAAAGGTTACGACGAGATCGCTCTCTACATCCGCGAGCTCGCGCAAGAGAACGGCGTGTTTATTATGCGAGTTCCTCCTTTGGCGCGTGCTCTCGCGCAACGCGTCCGTGTGGGCAAACGCGTTCCCGTGGATACCTACGGCGCCGTTGCCGAAGTACTCGCGTTTGTCTATCGCTTGCGTGCGGAAGGACGTGCTCCGCGGAAAAAGCCGAAGAAGAAGCAGGCGGCGTAGTCGCCTCGCATTTGGAAAAAGGGCGAGTGGAAAGAGGGCGAGGGGCAGAACTCGCTCACTCCATATGCTCGTGCTTCTCAGCGCGGGCCATCTTTACGAGCTCTTCGCACTCCTCGACGCCAACATTGAGAAACTCCAGAGATTTGTCAATTAACTTGACGTCTAGCTCGCCCGCATCGTCGGCGGTGGAGTGTTCGAGCAAATCGCAAAGTCCCACCAACGCCGCCAGTCTATGGGAGCCAGGTTCGTGGTGCATCGCGCACACTTCGCGGACTTCGACGGGCAGATTCCACGCGATCGCGAGTTGACTCCCCGCAAGCGCGTGAAATTGAGAAACGGCCGCCGCCATATCGCTTCGCTGTCCGGCCTTGCATCGTCTTGTGACGATGCGAAGGCACCGCGCCCGACCTACATCGTGGAGCAACGCCGCGAGGAACGCAGTCTGCGGATCGAGCGAAAAGCGTGCGGCAAGGTTTCTTACGATGCGAGCCGTGCGAACACCATGCTCGTAAGTTTGCGCAATTTCGTGACGGAGCTCTTTGGGGGCATCGAGCATCGCGCCGTACGCCACTTGGTAGAGCACGTCGCGCGAAGCCTGCAGGCCGATGCGCAAGAACGCATTTTTCGTAGTCACCGTGGGCACGCTGCGGGCGTAGAGCGCTGAGTTAGCCACCGCGAGCAGTCGTGCAGTGACGACAGGATCGCGATCAGCGAGTTCGACGAATTCATCGGCTTGCAAATCGGCTTTTTGCGCGAGCTCCAACGCTTCCTTGGCGAGCTTCGGAAGTTCGGGAACATCACCTGTTCCGCGCGCGAGCTCACGTTCAACAACATCGAACGGAGTCGCGTCGCGGACTATCAAGGTCACAGCAGCTTCTCAGGTGCATCCGTGGTGCGTACCTCGTGTCCTGCAGCGACTTGCACGACAACGCGATTTCGTCCGCCGCGCTTTGCGGTGTAGAGCGCACGATCTGCGGCTTCCAGAAGGGTTTCCCGATTTGGCCTTGGTCCGCTGCCGTCCCAAACCGCAACGCCGACGCTGATCGTCACGCCTTCGATATTCGTGCCCGTTAGGCCGATTTCGTTCACGCCTTGACGATAACGCTCGCCAATCTTGTGCGCCATATTCGTAGGTGCACCGGCGATGACAACGATGAACTCCTCGCCGCCGTAGCGAGCGACCGTGTCGCCCTTGCGTGTGCGACGCGCCAGTACCTTTGCGACACGCCGCAGGACTTCGTCGCCCATGGCGTGCCCGTGTTCGTCGTTGACCTCTTTGAAGTGATCGAGATCCATCATGAGCAGCATGACAGGGCCGCCGTTTTCGAGGGCGCGCATCACTGCACGGTCACCAGCACGGCGGTTCGAGAGGCTTGTGAGTGGATCGCTCAGCGCTGCACCTTCGAGCCGTGTGCGTTGACGCTGCGCCCATTGGAGCAATTCACGATCGCGGCGATTACGAATCTGAACGCGAATACGCGCGAGTAGTTCATTCTCGCGCTCGGTGCAGATGAAGTCGTCAGCGCCCGCAAGGAGCCCGCGCACAACCTGCTCCTCACCGGGGGGGGTGGGACTCATGAGTACGATGGGCGTGAGGTGAAGTGCGTCTGCCAAGCGGAGCTCAGAGCACAACGAAAATGCGAAATCACCATCCATATGCGCTTCAAGAAGGATGAGGTCGCATATCCCCTCACGAGCAATCGGTAGTACTTCGTCTGGGTCTTCGACGAGAAGTACGTCGTAGCCGTCTCGGTGCAGGAACGACTCGAGCAAGCGCAGGCGATCGCTGCTGCGATCGACCAAGAGAATCTTGCGGCGGCGTTCTGTCGGGGGTGGCCTGCTGCTCAATAGCTCCATTGCGTCTTCCTTTTCTTCGGTGCCCGCTTTGGGCTGTCATCTGCTTGGCAAATCGGCTGTCAATCAGCTGACAGAAGCTCGGTCGATCATCTCGAAATCTCGTGGCAATTGCCGCGTGAAACTCTCCATCGCAACCATCGCGCCAAGTCGGTCCATTAAGAAATCAAGCCCACTGAACCGTTGATAAGAGGGCAATGCGAAAGCGTGAAAGTGCGACCGATCGGCATGATCCTCGCAAATGGTTCAGCTAGTGGCAGACACGTCGCCAAAGAAGAACCAGCTGACCTCGATGGGTACCGCGATGGGGATGATCTCCATCGTGCTCATGATGGTCATCCCTGTTCCGCCGTTTTTGCTCGACGGATTGCTTGCCATCAGCTTGGCGATTGCGGTCGGTGTCTTCTTGATCGCGCTCTTCATCGAGAAGCCACTCGAGTACAGCGTATTTCCTACCGTTGTCCTTATCGCGACGTTGCTGCGACTCTCGCTCAACGTTGCGACCACACGCCTGATTCTCTTGCATGGCGCTGAGGGCAGTGCTTCTGCAGGCAAGGTCATTGAGACCTTCGGACGTGTGGTCGTCGGGGGCGATGTGCTCGTCGGCCTCGTTGTGTTCTTGATCCTCGTCATCATCAACTTCGTCGTCATCACGAAAGGTGCAGGCCGCATCGCCGAGGTCGCAGCGCGCTTCACCTTGGACGCTATGCCTGGCAAGCAGATGGCGATCGACGCCGACCTCAACGGCGGCTTGATTACCCCCGACATTGCCAAGACGCGTCGTCGTGAGGTTGAACGCGAGGCGGACTTTTTCGGCGCAATGGACGGTGCGAGCAAGTTCGTCCACGGCGATGCTATCGCCGGCATCATCATTACGATCGTCAATCTTGTTGGCGGTCTCATCCGTGGCATGTCGCAAGGGATGGACCTCTCGAAGGCGATGGAGACCTTCTCCATTTTGAGTGTCGGCGATGCGCTCGTAGCGCAGATACCCGCGCTCCTTATCTCTACGGCGTCCGGTATATTTGTAACCAGAACGGCTACAGGGGAGCAGCTCGGCGACGCCATCGTTGGGCAGATGTTCGGGAACCGCCGCGCGGTTGGCTTGACGGCGAGCGTGCTGGTTCTCTTTTCGCTCATTCCCGGGATGCCGGCGATGCCCTTCCTCACGGTTGCAGGGCTCCTCGGTTACGTCGTCTACAGTGGTCGCAACAACGAAAAGAAGGAAGCTGAGGCAGAGGCAGAGGCACCACCTCCACCAGCGGGTAGAAGTGACGACGTAGAGGCTGCACTGCCACTTGACGTTCTCGCGCTCGAGGTTGGCTACGATCTCATTCCCGCGGTTGATGCGGCCATGGGCGGAACGTTGCTCTCGCGCATCGGCGCCACGCGCCAGCAATTCGCAACCGATTTGGGCGTGATCATGCCTCCAGTGCGAATTCGCGACAACCTGAGCCTGAAGTCTTCGCAGTATCGGTACATGCTGCTCGGGACGGAGATCGCAGGGGGCGAACTAAAGACGGGCCGGCTGCTCGCGATGTCGTCGCCCGACCAGCCTCTTGAGATCGATGGCGAACAGACGACCGATCCAATTTTTGGGACTCCCGCACTTTGGATCACACCTGCCGATCGCGAATTGGCCGAAGCGTTCGGCGCGACCTGTGTCGATCACGCGACGGTACTCGCCACGCATTTGGCGGAGGTCGTGCGCCAAAGCGCTGACCAGTTGGTTGGCAGGGCAGAGCTCCAGCAGTTGCTCGATGTGTTCTCTCGTGCGACGCCGAAACTGGTTGAGGACTTAATCCCCGCCATCCTTCCGCTCGGTGATGTGCACAAGGTCATGCGCAACCTGTTGCGCGAGAATGTCTCAATTCGCGATCTGCGTACGATTCTCGAGTTGCTCTGTGAGGCCGGCATCGCGACGAAAGATGCTGAACAGCTCACCGAGATGGTGCGACAACGTATGTCAAGGCAGTTGACGGCTCAGTACAAGGATGCTGTAGAAGGCATCCTGCAGCCGATGGTGCTCGACGGTGCCGCCGAAGAAATGTTCCGCCGTTCCCTTCGCGATATCGCGAGCGGCACTGGTGGCGCGCTCGACCCCGAAGAGGTGCGAAGGCTCGGCGCTTCGCTTGAAGCCGCCACGCAGCGTCAGCGCAACTTCGGTCGCAACCCGTTCATCATCACGAGTCCGGAATTGCGTCGGTATGTGCGCGCGTTCGTCGAACGTCGCGTTCCGCAAGTCGCCGTGCTCTCGTTCCGCGAGATCGACGGATCGGCGACGATTCGCCCGGTTGAGACGATCTCGGCGCGTTAACGGCCATCCTTTTGGAAGTAGGGTGTCCTACACACCTGGAACGCCTGAGTTTGATTCGGCCCGCTGCGTGCATTGATCCCCGACATGCAGTTTGAAACTTTTCGTGGCAAAGACGTCGCCGAAGCACTCGCTCAAGTTCGCGCAGCCTACGGGGAGAACGCAATCGTGGGTTCCACGAGGTTTATCTCGAACGGCATGCACGGCGCGTTCAGCCATCGCATTGTCGAAGTGACGGCCGCTCCTGGGGACATGACGGTCGCTCGTCGCATTCCCGCAAGCTCATCGGTCAACCAGTCGACACGTCCGAGCGCCAGCCGGTTGACGTCCTACAGCAAGGCACCTTCTGCGCACGAGTCCGCACTAAGCGAAGAAATTCGCAATCTTCGCGCGCTTGTCGAAGAAATGGCAGCATCGACGCGCAGGCCAAAAGACCGCGCGATCAACATTCTCGAGAGCCTGGGCATCGAAGGCCCTTCGGCGATTGAGATCGCCAAGGGCGTCAGCAAGTCATCGCGCGTAAGTAACGAGGCGCTCCGAAGCGCGCTTGCCGCCCGCGTTGCGGAAGTGGTTCAGGTGATTGACAGTCCACTCGAGGCTCCTGGCCCGATGGTCATCTCCTGCGTTGGCCCAGCCGGGGTTGGTAAGACCACGACGCTCGCGAAACTCGCAGCACGTGCATACTTTGAGCTCGGCCGCAGCGTTGCCATCATCACGTTGGACACATTCCGCGTGGGCGCGGTTGAGCAAATGCGCCGTTTTGCAAGCTTGCTCGGCGTTCCGTTCGAGGTCGCTCACGATGTGGACACTTTCCGCGAGTTCATCAACGGCTGCACGGAAGACATTGTCTTCATCGACACTCCAAGCCGTTCGCCTTCTGACACCGTTGCGCTCAAGCGGTTGACGGATTGTCTCGCAGCGGTGACCGACCGTGAGGCACACATCTTCTTGACGGTTCCCGCGACGCTCCGTGCGCGCGATCTCGATCGCGTCATCAAGAGCTATAGCGAAGTAAGGCCCACCGCCCTGGTCGTCACGAAACTTGACGAGTCAGAGGCTGCCGGTGGCGCGGTATGTGCATCGTTACGATCGCAGTTACCTTTTGCCTTTGTCTGTGACGGCCCCCGCGTCCCAGAAGATGTTCACGAAGTATCCGCCTCAGACATCGTCAACCGCGTGTTTGGCAACGGGTAAAAAAGAAAATGCTCGAAGCGCAAGAAACCAATAGCCCAGCAGCACCAGAGCGTAGGCCGGCAACCGATCCAGCGGTTTACCAGCGCTACCTCCCGCTCGTGCGCCGCATCGCAATGCGCACGGTGCGTCGCTTGCCGCCAGAGGTAAGCCTCGATGACGTGCTCGGAGCTGGCTGGATGGGCCTTGCAGAAGCTCTCCGCCGCCGCACTTCGCAAATGAACGAAGAGCAGTTTGAGGCCTACGCCTCACATCGCATCCGCGGTGCGATTCTCGATCACCTGCGCTCACTTGATCCTCTCTCGCGCAAAATGCGCGGAGCCTCGCGTCAGATTGCTGCGGCAATTCGTACGCTCACCGGCCGCTTCGGTCGGGCACCCGCTGAAGAAGAAATTGCGGGCGAACTCGGACTCGACATCGACACCTACCGCGAACTGCTTGGTCAAGTTGCTGAAGCAGATTGCGCAAGGCTCGAACTAACGGAGCTCACGGGCGATCGTTCGTCGCCAGAGACGCATCCGGATTTCCTCGCATCGCGTCGTGAAGCGGTTCAAATGGTGACCGAAGCGATCGATGGACTTCCTGATAGGCTCAAGACCGTCCTGGGTCTTTACTATCAAGAAGATTGCAGTTTGCGCGAGATCGGCGAGATTTTGGGCGTAACTGAATCACGCGTCTGCCAGATGCACAGCGAAGCCGTGCACCGCATTCGCGCCCGTATCGACGGCGAGTTTGAACCTCGCTCGCGGAGGATGAAATGAGCGGGGGCATTTGGACCGCGGCATCTGGCGCGACAAATCAGCTCATGGAGCTCGACACGGCCGCGAACAACCTCGCGAACGTGAACACGACTGCCTATCGCGGGCAGCATGCGGTGTTCAAGTCGATGCTTGCTCAAGCAAAAGAAGGCGGAGAGTCGCAGGGCGTGACGATCGAGAGGATCGGCGTAAACACGACTTCTGGCGCGATCACGCAAACGCGCGGTCCACTCGACGTTGCGATTCGCAATGACGGCTACTTTATGGTGCAGGCTCCGCAAGGCGAGCGATACACGCGCGCCGGCAACTTCGAGCTCGCCAAAGACGGTACGCTGCAGACCAAGGATGGTTTGCAAGTTCTCGATGAAGGACACTCGCCAATTCGCGTTCCACGCGACGGCAGCGAAATCCACATCAACCAGGATGGCAGCATCCTGCAGAAGAATCAGGTCGTCGGAAAAATCGGAACTGTCCGATTCCCCGAGGCGTCGAAGGTGCTCGCGCACGACGGCGGCAATCTGCTGCGATCCAGCGCTGCGCCCGAAACTTGCAAAACAGATCTCGAGGTTGGTGCACTCGAAAGCTCCAACGTCTCGGCCGTGCGTGGCATGGTCAATGTAATCAGCGCAACAAGAGCCTTCGAAGCTTGTGAAAAAGCGATCGAAGCTTTCAAACAAGCAGACGCCCGCGCGGCGACTGCAATTATGGGCAAAGAGTAACAAAAACCGGTCGGTAACGACGACCGGCGTTTGAGATGTAAACCAGGAGAAAAGGTCATGAAAATTGAAACCACCCGATTCGGCACTGTTGATATTGACGAAAACGAGTTTATTAATTTCCCAACGGGCCTGATTGGTCTGCCGCAAGATCGCAGCTACGTCTTGCTAAGCCGCCGCGAAGGTTCACCCATTGGGTGGTTGCAGTCGACGACCTCACCCTGGCTCGCACTACCGGTCATCTCGGCCGAAGCGCTGGTCACCGAATACACCGAGGAGAGCTTGCTCCACATCATCAACCACGTTCGCCGAGCGGGGACGCAAGATCCTTGCGCCGTCATGTTGGTTATGAATCCAGGCGCCGGTCCCGGTATGGCAACTGTCAATCGCGTGGCACCGATCGTCGTCAACGCGGAGAGCCGCGTCGGTCTCCAGGTACTCCTTGAGGATCAAACTGACATCAGCACCACCGAGCTGATGCAAATTCGTCGCGATGCGTCGACGCCTGCAGGCGAGACGCGCGCCCGACAAGACTCAGTGGTCGAAGCTTGCGCTCCTTGAGTTGAACAGGGCGCCCGTCCCGTACCCGCAAGAGGTGGGAAACCCGGAACGGTCGCGTGTCGTCAAAAATGCTGAAAGGGTTCGTTACCTTTTCAGCGGCAGCTGGGCGCCTCAAGATGAATCGCCCTTCTCCTCGGTTTTTTGACACACGTCCAGTCGCGCGATCCGCGATCGGTAACCGCGATTCCCATCCTTAGCAGATCGAAAAAGACGCTTCCTCGTGAGGCGTCTTTTTTCTTACGTGTGCACGACCTTCTCGCGAGCCTTGAAAATGTGCTCGCAAATGATCGCAATGCCAACGCCATGCTTGCACTGAGCGAAGACGAAAGGGCCACCTTGCCGCATCGCCAGCGCGTCGCGTTCCATGACGCCGAGATCCGCGCCAACGAGCGGCGCTAGATCCGTCTTATTCATCACCAGCAGATCACTCTGGGTGATGCCAGGTCCACCTTTGCGAGGCACCTTGTCGCCGCCCGCAACGTCGATGACGTAAATCGTGTAGTCGACGAGTTCGCGGCTGTATTGCGCCGCAAGATTGTCCCCGCCGCTCTCCACGATGAGCAGCTCAGGCTGCTTGTCGCGCATGAGATCTTCGAGCGCGAGAAGGTTGTGGCTGATGTCTTCGCGAATGGCCGCGTGCGGACATCCACCGGTTTCGACAGCGCGAATCTGATCGGCCGGCAACGCGTGGTTACGCTGAAGAAACTCGGCGTCTTCACGCGTGAAAATATCGTTCGTGACGACGCCCAAGCGGTGCTTATCGCGGAGCCGTTCGCAGAGCGCGAGGACGAGTGCGGTCTTCCCACTGCCCACCGGGCCACCAATTCCCACGGTGAATGCGCGCGTCTGATAGTTGCGCACGTGGGGTGACGCGCGATCGGCAAAGAGACCCGGATGTGACCAGTGCTCGTGTGTGTGGTCATGACCATGCGCGTGGGTGTGTCCAGCTGGCGCGTCGCGGTGCATGGCCGAGGACTCTACGACTGAAACAAGCGGACGGAAAGCCGCGGATGTTCGCTCTGCACAAGTTCGATCAATGGGGCAACCTGTGCGGCGTTCGTGAGGTGAGCGCTCGCCGCGTGCGCCTCCTCAAGCACCGACGTAAGCTCGCGATGCATGCGTTGTGCTTCGAATGGCCCGAGTAGTCCGAGCCGCACGCCCGCTGAGAGCACATTTCGAAGCGTGGAAAAGAGAAACGCTTGGCGCGCCTCGTCGCGGGAGAGCGCAGCCTCTTGCGCGACGACCCCAAAGATTGGCGCATAGTGGCCGCGCGCTGACTTGGCGCGAACGAGCGAGGCAATGTTGCGCACGTTTTCGGTTTCGTACACGCGATCGGCAGCTAGGAGCAGTGCACGACCCTGCGTTTCAGATGCTTGCCTCGCCACGGTGGACCATAGGTACGCGTCGCACGCGGCGTCAGCTTCAACAAATGTAGCATCGTAGCACTGCGATAGGAAAGGAACTGAACCAAATGCTGCCTGCCGGATGCTCTCGCTCGCGAAAGCGTGGAGCGCGTCCCGGTTTTTGACGAACCCGAGAGCGCACGCGGCTTCGAGGCCGCCGGAGTGAACGAATCCCCCGGACGGAAATGCAGAATCGATGAGCTGAAGGAGCGACCACACGTCGGCCACACGGTAGCACCGTAGCCTTCGTGGGTTTCTGTGGGACGTAGGCGCATCTCTCGATTCAATTCCGCGCCGGCACAACCGTTCTCCCTTCCTGCGCGGTCTTGCGCAGATGAATAAGGGAGCCAGTTCGATGCGTGCACCTCTTTTCCTTGTCGCCGGAGTTCTTCCACTTGCAGTTGGATGCAGTTCTGAGCCGACGCGGCAGTCTGATCTTCAGACCGACGAGCTCGACATGAGTGCCATCAACAACCCGACGAAGGTTGCGCCGTCAACGTTGACGACTGTTACGCGTCAATGCACGCCCTTCGAATCATCGATTCGCGGAGTCAGTGATCGGATTGAGACTCGTCCCGATCTCGTGGCGATGCGCGGGCGATGGAACAACGCGGCGCTGTCGACCTACGACAAAGAAGCAATGAAGCGCGCCTTTGTACTGCAGTGTGAGCCGTCGGTCGATGCGTCGAATCCGCCGCGCAATCCCGAAAACGTGCAGGTGGTCATGAGCATTCTGCCCGAGGCACGTTGGACCGAGCTCACGACCTTTTTGGGTCAAAACGAGAAAGGCCCTGTGGATCTGAGGTCATTTTCGTACACCAACTTCCTTCGCGTGGTCGCGCGCATGCCGTACTTTTGCGGCGAGCCCGGCACGTTTGGAACGATTCGCGAAGCGTGTCAGCGCGAGATAGCGTCTCTCTTTGCTCACAGCGCGCAAGAGACGGGCGCACACGACGGGTCGAAGAGCACGCCCGAGTGGAAGCAAGGGTTCGCGTTCCTTCGCGAGGGCAATAGCTACGACATCAACAATAGTTACGACCCAGGCACACCAGGCAGTCCCACGAAGTGCGTTGCGCCGTTCCTGTGTCCGAAGACCGCGCACTACTATGGTCGAGGGATCAAGCAACTCACGCACTTCTACAACTACGCTGGCTTCTCTGCGGCGTTCTTCGGCGATCCCCAGGTGTTGCTGCTACAGCCCGATCGCGTTGCCCAAGACGGCTATCTCGCGATCGCATCCGGCGTCTGGTTTCACATGTCGCCAAGGCCACCACAGCCGGCCATTCACGATGTGCTCATCGGCAACTACAAACCCCGAAGCGCGCACGCGGGCGTCGACGTCGACAAGTTTGGCGGTGTACTCAATCGTTTTGAGGCGACGGTGAGCATCGTCAACGGCGGATTCGAGTGCAGGCCGCCCTCTGGTTCATCGGTAGCCATGCAGTCTTCGAATCGCTTTAGCTACTACACCAGTATGCTCAAGTACCTTGACGTTCAGTTGAACGGCGTCGAACAGAGCTACGGCAAGAACACCGTCTGCAACATCGAACCTGGCAATCCATGGGGCGGCGCTCCCATCATCTTCAACCCCAACTGGTACTACGACACCACGGACGGCACTTGCTTGTCGCTCACGTACGAGCCGCAGCCTGCGCTCGCTCTCGTAGTCGAGGGTGTTCGGAACGTGTGCAAGACCATGTTTCCGACGGTCAAGAAGGGCACGCTTGGGACGTCAAATCCGCTTCCCTTCTGACATGCCTTTCGCCCAGGCGCACGGTGGGCTGGGCGTGGTACCAGTGAGGAATGAGCGATCCAAGTGCGCCGGTGCCGACTGAGGCAAAGGGTCTTCCGCCGATCGATGTCAACGAGTACGGAGGCAAGAAGGATGGCGTGAGGCAGGCGATGAATCGTCGCCTCTTCATGCAGCTCCTCGTCTTCCGTGCCCCAATCGGTACGGCGCCCGACGGACTGGGTGGTGACCTCACGACGGCTCTGAGGGCGAGTCGTATCCCGGGCATCGTCTATGCGGACGCGGCATGCCCCCGCGGGCTCGGCCTCCTCACTTGGAGCGAAGACCCGGCTCACTTTGTGAACACAGTTCGCCCGCTCTTTGGCGCTAACCACGGGGCGTTGTCGCAGGTTGAGTTCCAATCCGATTTCGCGATGTTGGGACGCACCTATGCAACCGGTCACGAACCGGAACTCGAGTGGTCGTTGCTCAAACGTCCGATCGAGAACGTGACGAATGAAGCCTACCGTTGGCACGTTTGGTACCCACTAAGGCGCAAGGGGATGTTCGCGAAGCTCGAGCCGATCGATCAATCCCACATTTTGCGTGAGCACGCGGCTCTCGGTATGGCCTATGGGCAGGCGGCACTTGCGACCGACGTGCGTCTTGCGTGCCACGGCATCGATGCGGGCGATAACGAGTTCGTCATCGGCCTCGTTGGGCGCGAGCTGCACCCCCTTTCGCATCTCGTACAGGCGATGCGCAAGACAAGGCAGACGAGCGAGTTTATCGAGAAGATGGGCCCGTTCTTCGTCGGGTATGTGATCGGGAAGAGTGAGTGATGCGCCCGGCCCCGATCGCCTGCAGAATTCTCCCGAAGTCACGCCCTCATCTCCGT
>JAHFDY010000233.1 GCA_023248735.1 Myxococcales bacterium | reverse complement strand
GGTTCGGACGAAAGACGGCTACGGACATCTTGCATCGGAGCGCCTCGCGTCGCAGCACTTTGCGATCGCGCGGGTTGTTAAGTCAGGGTCGCTGACCAATCCACTCGAGCCCGAAGCGCTTGCTCGTGCGGGGATGCCCGCCGATGGCTGCCTCTTGCCTCGCGCCTCGTTGGTCGCCGATGGGCATGTGTTCTTGGCGTGTGGTGGGCCGGGCAGACTTTTTCGCATCGACGTCGAGCCGTCGGCGTCGAGCTGGAGCGCACCCGTTGCGATTGCGGATGCGACGACGGGAATCGCACTCGACGTTGAAGGAAAGCGGATCGTCACTTGGTCGGGCCAAGACGCGTCGATGACCATGGTGGCGATCGACGCGAAGGTGGCGATTCAAGATGCCGTGGTCGCTCGGGGTGGGCCGGCCGTCGTGGTGAAGTCGGTTTACAATATGCGTTCGACAAGTAAGTTGACCGCTGAAGTCGCGCGCGGGCGGGCGATTTTCTATGGCACGAACAACCCTGCAATCGCGCGCGATGGTCGTACGTGCGGCAGCTGTCACATCGACGGGAGCGACGACGGTCTCACGTGGCCGACACCAGAGGGACCGCGTCAAACGCCGGTCCTTGCGGGACGCGTTGCTGCGGGTGCGCCCTATGGTTGGACGGGTAAACGGCGGGCGCTCAACGATCATATCGCAGAGACGATTCGCCGCCTTGATGGACGCGGACTCGCTCCCGCAGATAGGGATGCGCTGGTCGCGTTCTTGAAGGAGATGCCCGAGCCAGGCAAACCGACTTTCGATGACGCACTCGTTGAGAAGGGTCGCGCGATCTTCGAGTCACCGAAGGCGGAATGCGCGACTTGTCACAACGGTGCGATGCTCGCGGACGGAAAGCTGCACAACGTGAAGAGCCAATCGAAGGGCGACACGCAGGCTACCTTCGATACACCGTCCCTCGTCAACGCAGGGAGAAGCGCGCCCTTTTTTCACGACGGCCGATTTGCGACGCTTCGCGAACTCCTTACGGCGTCCGATGGCGCAATGGGACGCACGAAGCATCTGGCGCCCGAGGACCTTGATGCGCTCGAGGCGTATGTTCGTAGCCGGTAACCAAAACAAACGGGCACGATTCTTAACTTACCTCTGCCATGTGTCGCATCATGCCTACGATGAGAAGACTAGCGCTTGGCATTGTGGTGATCGCCTTGAGCGGATGTGGCTTCAATCAGACAAAAGTCGCCGAAAATGCGTTGAAAGAGCGCAAAGATCCAAGCCCGCTCGCGCACTGCACTGTCGCCCCCAAGCAGGTCGAGCCGCTCGTTACCGAGTGGCCAGCCTCGTCGAAAGCGAGGCTCGAAACGTTGCTTCTTGAGACACTCGAGAAGAAGGATTCGTCGGCCGTTGCGGTGGCCTATTCGGGTTGCGAAATGCACATTATCGACGCGTGCAAGCCACCGGCGGATTACGACTTCTATAAGACGACCCTCGCGCGCGATGCGATCGAGATCAACGACGCCGATGAACTCTATGCGAAGCTCCCGCTTGGCGCGCTCGGCCTCGAAGGTGAGCTGAAGCGAAGCGGCAAGTTGACCGTGCAGACGGTGATCGCCGGGCAGGTCAAGTTGATGAGCAACTCGACGATAAAAATGGACGAAGTTCACGGCCTTCCGGGCTGTGCTGAGGCAACGCACCTGGTTCAGGCGGTTAGCGTTGGCGCTTTCCAATTGCGCTCGGGTGACCAGACCAAAGTCGGCGGCGGTGTCTCCGCGGGAGCCTTCTCAGGCGGAAAATCGGTCTCTCACGAAGAGCGCCTCGTGCGCGAAGCGGGCAATCCGAAGGCGTGTGAAAATACCTTGGTCGACCGCCCCGACAATGCCTGTCAATCACCGATTCAGCTCTTCCTCGTCCCGATTCCTGGGTCGAACCTGGAAGCGACCAAGACGCTCTTCGACGCAAGCCACACGCCCGCGCCGTTACCTCCCGAAGCCCCTCGGAGCGGTGGCGGTGGCGGCATGCGCCTTCTCAGCTATGTGTTGGGCGGCGTTGGCGTCGTTGCGGGCGGCGTTGGGGCGCTCATGTTCCTTCAGGCCAAAGGTAAAGCTGACGCGGTCAACGGTGGAACGCTCGCGACCGGTGCCGATATTGATGCGGCGAAGAAGTCGTACAACATGTTCAAGGGCATCGGCATTGCCTCCGCCATCGGTGGCGGCCTTTCGTTAGGCGTCGCGGTTCCTTTTTTTATCGGAAGCGGCGGGCTTAGCGGCAGCATCAAAGCGGACCTTAATGTGAACGCTGGCGCGAGCGCGGGAGCGTCCAAGTGATGCGTTCCCTTTTCGCGCTGAGCGCTTCAGGGGCATTCGCGATACTCGTCTTCGGCTGCGGTTCGATAGCGGCTTCGGGCTACGTGTGCGCGAAGGACAGCACGTGTCCTACCGGGCTCGACTGCCTCAGCGGCAAGTGTGTTGTGCCTGCGGCCGATGGTCTTTGCGGCGCGGTGTGCCCAGACAACTACGCCTGCCAGTTCGGAGTCTGCTCGGCATCGCAATCGACCTGCGCAGAAAACCACGTCCTGGAGGTTGGCGAAGAATGGTTCGGCGACCCAAAGACTCGGCCGTCAACGACTCCGCAATACTGCTACGTCGATTGCTCGAAGGTTACGTGCCTTGAAGGTACGAAGTGCCTCACAACTCAAGCGTCCAAAGCTGGAGCGGGACGCCGGGTTTGCGTTGCCGACGCATTCGACGTGAATGCGAGCGCGTGTCAGGCCACATGCACAGTGTTGACCACGGCAACCCACAACACGCCGTTCTACTGCGTGAAGGGGAAGTGCCAAACCGAGCCCGAGCAATGATTCGCTCGAGATAGACATCCGTCTCTAAAGGATTTCAATTCGCTGCCGTTCCTCAAGACCAAGAGGCGAGACATGCGAACAATCCACTTCCTTCTCATCCTATCTGCGGTGTCTTCAAGCGCGTTTGCACGAGCACCAGCTGCGGCTGAGCAAGACGCCTCAGCGGGCGAAGCGCTCAATATCGGTTGGGATGCCGGTCCAAATGGGCGCATCAAAGCCGTGGGCGACCCCATCGAGCGCCGCGAAGGCAACGCGCTTATCGCTCCGATCAAGGACCTCAAGGATGGCAAGGTATTCGGCGGTCCGGTCGATCCGAAGAAGAACTTCGTGGGCGTGGAGGTGTCGTTCAAGGTCCCGAAGAAGTGCGATGACCCGAAGAAGTGTGATTATCGCATCGAGTGCGACGTCAAGCACGAGCCGAATCAGACAGAGGCTCCTGAGGCTCCCGTCCTCAAGGGAAGAAGGATGAAGGCGGGTTTGTGGGAAAAGGTGGGCCCGGAAGAGAAGGATCCATGGCTCACACTGGAGCGCCACAAGGGTCGCCTTTACACCCTCAAAGCGGACGTCAAGAAAGCCAGCCCGGGCGCCGAGGCGAAGATGGTCTTCGCGTTCTCCAAGACCATGCGCTTCAGCAGCTGCAAGGTGGTTGTTGACGACGGGCTGGGCGTGACGGCGGGCAGGGGGCGGTCGTCTTCAGGACGAAAGCACGCGAAGTAAGCGCACCGCGCGACTACTCAACTGTTCTGAGGAGTGGCATCAGCAGCTCGAGCGCGTTGCGCGAAGCGGAGACGAGGTCGCCTTCGCCGCTCTGCTCGTGCGCCCAATGCCGAAATACGGCGCGGGCAACTCCCATAATTGCGCCGCCGATGACCATCGCGCGATCGGCGGTGGTTCGATCGCTCTGACGCAGCGCGATTTCGCCCACCATCGCTTGCTCCCACTCGCGGTCGTAGTCGAGTTCGCGACCGCGCAAGAGCGGATGCGACTGAACCATTTGCTGCATGGGCAGGAGAGTGCTCCGGTTGTCTTGGTAGTGCCTGGCGATAAAGGACCAGGCTCGCATCACGCCGACGCTGAGTGGCTCGCCGGGACGCTCCGCGGAAAGCAGGCTACGGAACGTGCCGAAGCTGGTCTTGCGGTCGACGAAAATGACCTCGTCTTTTGTCGCGAAGTACCGAAAGAACGTCCGCCGCGAGACGTTTGCCTTTGCCGCAATGTCGTCGATGCTCGTTTCGTCGAACCCGCGTTCGCGAAAGAGATCCAAAGCCGATCCGATGAGGGCTTGACGAACCTGGGACTTCTTGCGCTCGCGCAAGCCAAGTTCGACCCCATTTTCAATGGTGCCGATCGTTTCCATGAGTGAGTGCCTTCCCTATAAAAAGCCCGCCTAGGCTGTTGGTACGAAAAGCTCGTTCACGTAGGCAATGAGTAGCTGTCGCGATACCTCGCGCGGGAATTGATTGAGCATCGTGTTGATGAGCGCAAATCGATCCGGCGTTTCGGCTGTTGACGTCATGCCAACCGTGGTGAGCAAAGTAGGCAGTTGTTCTCTCAATTTTGAGGGGTCGAGCGAACCAAACAACGCTGCCAAAGCTTTAATTTGTCCGTTCAATTCAACTGCTGGATCG
>JAHFDY010000107.1 GCA_023248735.1 Myxococcales bacterium | reverse complement strand
CACTTGATCGCTTACTGTACGAAGCCACGTTCCTTTCTGCTGCGCAGGTCTACGATCTCCGTAAAGCGGATATTGAAGCAAGACCACGCTCGCGCCTTCTTGCACGAGAGGCCGCCAAAAACGCGTCCGTGCGGCATAGCTGTCGTCGCCGGTCGCCGGAAATGAGAGGTACACGATGTTCGGCGTGCATCCGGTCGGGATGAGCCATCGGCCATGAGCGATCTTCGCCTCGTACGGCAATTCGGGGATGGGCGAGACAAAGTGCAGATCGCGGGTGGTGACTCCACCCGCCAATCGATCGGAAAGCAAGTTGACCTTAATCGGCACCCGATTAGCAACGATTCGCCTTTCGGCGAGCGCCCGTTCGATCCACGCTTCATTGCCCCAACCATGAGCGAAGAGGCGACCGCGGCCGATGGTGCGCGCGATAATGCGATCGGTAAGAGAGAGGCTGGTCATAGTCCTCAACCGCGCGGTGCTCGAAGCGACAGTGCGATCCACTCCCCTCGCTCGGGCGCGCCCTCAAGCATAAACGTCGGATACGCCGCAAGCACCTGATCTTTTTGCGGCACGAGAATGCCGGACAAGACGAGGAGTCCCCCTGGCATGACGGTTTTCGTGATCGGCTCTGCGAGTGGGATGAGTACGTGAGCCTCGATGTTTGCCAATACTACGGGAAATTGACGGTCAATTTGGTGAACGGATGTCGTGTCCGTTTCGACCCTCTCGGTGAGACCGTTGCGAGCTGCATTCTCGCGGGTCACCGCGGCAGCATCGGGATCGATGTCGATCGCTCGAGCCTTACTCGCGCCCAGCGCCAAGGCAATGAGCGCAAGAATGCCGCTGCCGCAACCGACGTCGAGAATGGGCTTGCCGGACAACTCCGGACGAACACGGGCGAGCTCGCTGGCGACGAGACTCGTTGTTTCATGGAGGCCCGTTCCAAAGGCTCGACCGGGCTCGAGCTCGAGCACGTGCTCACCCTGTGTCGCGTCGTAAGGCTCCCATGGTGGGCGTACCACAATGCCCTCGCACACGGCGAACGGCTTGAAGTACTTCTTCCACTCGTCGCGCCACGCATCGCCGACGACCTCGTGCAGGGCGGGAGACCATGCGGCAGGCAGCTCGAGGATCGCAGCCTCGGCGGACGCCTGGTCCTCGAAGCTCGCGACGAGGGTCACCTTTCCCGCCTCGCCTTTTACGATCGTCGTCGCATCGCGCTCTTCGACGCCGAGCGCGCCCAAGTCGAACAGCGCGACACTCGCTTCATCAGACACGTCCTCGGTCACATTGAGCCAAACATACGGATAGCGCGTCTCGCTCATACCGACCGCTCATACCACGACCGGCGCCAGCCGTGCATGTAGTCATCTTACTTGACCTTATTAACTAAAGGCCTCGATCGCTGAGAGGACGTTTCTCGCATCAAGCCACTTGACTACGAACCGACGACACGTACGCGGCGCGCGCAGGCACCGATACGAGCAACGGCTTCACGTCGCGTCCGCGCGGAATCGCCTGCTTCTTCTGGAGCACCATCGCCGTGAGTCTGCCGCCGTAAACGCACGCAGTGTCGATGCCGGTCGCAAACCGATGCACCTGCGGCTCAACCATGGCGTTGTGGCCGAAGACCACATGCTCCGGACCATCGTAGGCGAGGCCCCAAAGCATGGGCCCACTTCGCTCAACGGCGCGACCAGCGCGATCAAGGCAGCGCATCCGCAACAGAGCACCCGGTTTCTGCGCAGCGAGAGGCACGCGAGGAACGACGCCCGCGTGGACAACCCACGCGCGGTGCTGAGGCAGCTCAAGCGACAGGACCGATAGCTCCATCAGGTGCCAGTCGTCATCGCCAAGCGTCTTGACCAATTCGGCATGCGTCCTCGAGAGCGGCGAGCGGTCGGTGCCGTCACGGTACTCAAGCAGGCGCTGCTCGTGGTTGCCTCTGACGACAATC
The DNA here is from genome assembly GCA_023248735.1 of Myxococcales bacterium. Classification (GTDB taxonomy): domain Bacteria; phylum Myxococcota_A; class Polyangia; order Polyangiales; family Polyangiaceae; genus JAHFDX01. The sequence goes on along the minus strand of JAHFDY010000107.1, from coordinate 14,487 downwards.
GCCCCGGTTTGCCTGGCAATCGCCAGAACGCCGCGCGAGTCGGGACCGCGCGCAACCAAATCGCCCACAAAAACCAAGGCGTCGCCCATCGAAAACGCAACCCGATCGAGCAAAGCGTCGAGCTCAGCACTGCAACCGTGAACATCGCCAACGATGATCGTGCGTCCCATGCGCCTCGTCTTTGTGAACGGTCCGAAACGTAGCCCCGTAGCGAGAGGAGCAAAGATTCGACGTGAGGTCCAAAATAGGGCAGATCCGGCCCATGCGTATCGTCATTTTGGGTTTTCTTCTGCTTGCGGGCTGCAGCACAGGAAGCCCACCGAAGGACGCGGCCATCGATAGCGCCGCAGTCGATGCCCTCGCAGTCGAGGATGCGCTGACGGATGCGACGCGTTCGGACGCATTGGAGCGCGATGCCGGGACATCCGACGCAGCGGCCAAAGACAGCGCTGCCGATGCGACGTCCGACGCCGCCGAGATCGCGACGAACACGCTGTCGACCACGCACGTGCTCTCATGGATTTGGGAGAAACCCAATTTCGGCTCCGCGCAGGTCGGCTGGTTCCGCGCTGGCAACTACGTGACGTACGGCGAGAACGTCGAAAAGGGCCCAGGCGTCCAGCCTTGCGCGGGCCAATGGGTAAAAGTGATCCCAGCAGGATACATTTGCCTTGGGCGCGATGGCACGACGACGGATCTGAAGCATCCGTCTGTCGTCGCTGCACGCCAATATGGAGCCAAAGACGAGCCGCTCCCTTTCGCCTACGGCATGTCGTACGGCACCAAGTTCTACACCCACGTGCCGACACCCGAAGAGCAGAAGGCCACCGAAAGCGACCCCGATGGGTGGCGCAAACAGGTCGCTGCGATGCACGCCAAGATGTCGCCGGAGCGCAGACCCCCTGAGTTCGCGATGGAGCCCGGAGAGATGCCCGACTTTCTCGCAGACCACGCGCAAGCGCCAAACATCATGCCTTATCCGATCGGCAAGAACGCGCTCACCATGGGCTACGCGATCAGCGAAACGCGCCTCGCATTCGTATCTGCGTTTGAGCAGAATGGCCGAAGCTTCTACCTCACGACCGAGCACTTTATCGTGCCGACCGATCGCATCAAGGCAGCAAAGCCCTCAACCTTTCATGGCGTCGAGCTCGTTGAAGCAGGCAGCGAAGGCGTTCATCTTCCGCTCGTGTGGGCGCGCTTCAAGAGCGACAAGATGCCCGCCACGATCTTCAAGGCGACCGGTGACGACGTGGTGAAAACCGACGTCATCTTGAAGGAAAAGGGATGGGCTGGCATCACCGAAAAAGACGTTACGATCAAGGGCCAGCGCTACCACGAATTGGTCACGGTTCCTGACGGTCTCGAGAAACCTGAAGAAGGATCGCGCTACTTGATAAAGACGGGAATGGTCACCCGCCTCGACGCAAAGACCTTCACGGGTGAAGGCCTCAGCGCGGTCTACCCAAGCGGCATCGGTGACGACGACGTGTGGATCGACGTCGACCTATCGCGCCAAACAGCGGTTCTTTATCGCGGCAAGACACCCCAATACGCAACGCTCGTTTCAACCGGCGCAGGCGGAAAAAAACGCAGCACGCCGCTTGGCATCTTTCGCGTCTACCAGAAGCACAAGACAGCACGCATGCACGGCGACGAGAAGCCACCGGAAGAAGACGAAGACGGCGAAGGCGAAAAGCCCTACCGCTACGACGACGTCCCTTGGATTCAGTACATCAACAAGGGCATCGCGCTGCACACTGCGTTTTGGCACGACGGCTTCGGGATGCCGCGCAGCCACGGTTGCATCAACTTGTCGCCCGCCGACGCGAAGTACCTCTTCGACCGCACGCTACCGAAAGTGCCCGACGGTTGGCACGGCCTGAACGCGTCACGCGGTGGATTTCCTGTCGGCACGGTTGTCGTCATTCACGGATAGTAGGGCCGGTTCACGCCGGCGATACGCTGTGCTAGCGGCAAGCGATATGTCTTCACTTCCTGCGCATCCGATGGTCGCGTTCGGGCGCAAGCAACAGCGCCGCCTGATAGCATTCTGCGTCGCGGGCGGAGCCGCGGCCCTCGGTCTCGCGGTTCTCGTCAACGCAAGTGGATCGTTGCTCATGTTCCTTATGGGCTCGTTCGTCTTCATTGAAGCAACGTTTGGGTACTACATCTGGTCCTGGCACTTTGTCATCACAGCTATCTCGTCGGCGCAAGCCAGCAACATGGCGTACCAACATTTGACGAAAGGCGAACACACCGAGGCGGAGGAAATGTTCAAGAGCATCGAGGACCCACCTCCTTACGTTCGCATGGCGATCGAGGGACATCGAGCGCGTCTTGCAATGGCGCGTGGAGACCTCGCTTCGGTTAAGGTGCACGCGACAAACGTTCTGGCGCAGCCCACACAGCTCATCTCACGTGCGCACCAAAAGCCGCATCGTGCCTCAGCGCACAGCTTCCTCGCGCTCGGCGCTGCGTTCGACACAAACGAAGCAGAGGTCGCAAAGAACGCCCAAGCGGTACGCAACGTCCTCGTGGCAACGCCCGAATCGCTCGCCCGAGCCGCGGTGGCCGAGTGCGTCCTGGTGTGGAAGCGGCAAGACCGCCAAACGCTCACTCGGTTGCTGCGCGAGAATGCGCGGGTCCTTTGGTTTGCATTGCCACGAGAACGTGTGCTTGTTCGCGCCATGTCTCGCTATGTGTCGATGGACGGTTCATCGGTCTATCGCGAACCCGCTGAGCGCTATGAAGGCGACACAACCGGCCTCGAGTGGATCAACGCGATTGCACCGGACGCCGCCCCCTATGCGCCCGTCACGGGCTACAAGTCCCGCGCGACCATGCGAGCAGCGCTCGAGACGCTTCATCAGGCGGCCCTCCCCGCAGCCGAGCCGCATCAGACGTTTACCCGCGTGCAGAAGCTCGCATTCGCAGGCCTTGTGGTTTGCACTGGAGGACTCGGGATCGCGTACGCTTGCCTCGCATTCGTTCGGTCGTTCGCTTCTTTGTCGTGGGAACGAGAGCAGTTCTTCGACCGCTTCTTTTTGGCTGTCTTGAGTGTGGCAATCGTTTTGTTCTTGCTGCTCGTTGCAATCCGAGTGTTCAAAACTCGCAGCGAGGCCAGAGATACGAGAAACCTGTCGCGCGCCATCCGCCTTCGAATCGAAGGCGATCAACGCGGCGCCATCGCCAAGCTTGCGAAGATTGCAGACTCTCCGAACTGGGTCGCCTACCCACTAGCGGCTTCACACCTTGCCGACGAACTCGAGATGCAGGGCGAGTGGGTCGACGCCATGGCCACCGTCACCAAAGCGATCAGCCGCGTCGCGAAGAACGAACTCGCACGCGGTGCCTCCGCCGACATCGTGCTGCCAGAGCTCATCCGCAAGCGCTCGTTTCTTTGCGCAGTGAGCAACCATCTTGACGATGCGCTCGCAGACCTCGCCCTCTTGCGTCGCGACTTTCCGGCTTATCCGTATCTTCCCATCGCCACATTTGAGACCGAGCTCGTCGCATTTCTGCGACGTGGAGACCTCGAACAAGCGAGGGCGCTCGTGAAGTCCCGTACGCTTGATCTCGGCATTCGTCCAAACGTGCAGTTGCTCTGCGACTGGGTCCTTGCCAAGACGGGCGACTTGTCGCGACGGGACGTGAGGCTGCTTGAGGCGGAGACCGACCGTGACGCAAACGTGCGGCGGTGGCTCGATGTTGTTGGGCCGGGCCTTGTCGCGAGTAGCTCCTCTTCGCCGCCCGCGATAGCGGACGTTACGGCCGGCACACCCTGTTGAGTTCGGTCGTAAGTCCGTCACTTTTCTGAGTCGCGCGCTTAAGAAGCATGTGGGCGTTGCTTACCTTCGCTTCGAGATCCTTCGACTGTTCGAGCTGCTTCGAGAGTTCGCCGACCACCTTGTCTGCCTCCGCGACCGCCTTCGTGAACGTCGTGACAAGATCGGCAAGCGTCTTGTCTTTCCATTCGACGTTGCCGAGCGCCTCTGCCGCTCTCGCGACCTTCACAAAGTCGTCACCTGATTTCGGTGCGGCGGGAATTTCGCCCTTCACCTTCTTGCATTCGCGATCCGTCTTCTTGGCGCAATATTCAACCAACTTGACGATCGAGTTTGTCATCGCTGTTTTTGCAGCCTCGGCGCGCTTCATGATGTCGGTCTTGCCGGCCGCGCCAAGCTCGCCGAGTGCACTCTTCATTTCACGCGTTGCCTGGCTCATGTCGCGCGCCATGATCTCATAGTCGGCTACAATTTTTTTGAGCTCCGGTGTCGTGATGGCGGCAGACGCAAGACTCGACGCCATTTTTTCGGCGAGCAGGGCGAGCTCACTGTTCTGCTCCTCGATACCAGCGTCAACGCCTGCCCTCGGACGACCGACCTTATCGTTCGCATCGTTCACAATATTGACGATTCGTCTGCACTCATCGGCCTTCTTATCGCACCCGAAAACCAACACAGCCAAAAGGCAGACGGATCGAATCGCCTTCACGACTCTTCCTCATCTGGGGGATCGACCTCTCCCCCATCAAGCCGGGCGCGCTTTGGAATGACAACCAGGCCAGCCTCCGTAACCGAGAATCGCCTCCGGTCTTCCTCGAGGTCGTAGCCAATCACGGTGTTAGGCGGAATTTCGACGTCCTTGTCGATAATGGCGCGTCGAATTCGCGCGTGGCGACCCACGTGAACGTTCTCAAAGAGAACGCACTCTTCGATCTCGCTAAACGAGTTGATACGGCAGCCGACGCCCAGAACGCTGCGGTGGATGCGGCCTCCCGAAATGATGCAGCCGTGCGACACGAGCGAATCGGTCGCGATCCCGACGCGCGCTTGCGCCTCATCGCGGAATACAAATTTGGCGGGCGGATCGTGCGTCACGCCGGTGCGAATCGGCCACTTGCGGTTGTACAAATTGAAGAGCGGATGAATCGCCACGAGATCCATCTGCGCCTCCCAATAGGCGTCAATCGTGCCGATGTCGCGCCAGTAGCCGATGCCGTCACCTTGCTCACCAGGCACGACGTTCGTCGCGAAGTCGTAGATGAAAACATTGTCGCCTTGGTTGACCAATTTCGGCAGGATGTCGTGACCGAAATCGTGCCGACTTTGATCAATTTTCTCGTCTTCGACGAGCTCGCGCAGAAGAATCTCGGTTTGAAAAATGTAGTTGCCCATCGAGGCAAGGCACATCGCATCGTTGCCCGGCATGGTCGGTGGATTTTCGACCTTTTCGTGAAAGCCCACGATGCGGCCCTCCGCATCGGCTTCGATGACGCCGAAATCACGGGCCTCGGCTTTGGGAACCGGAATCGCGGCGACGGTGACGTCAGCGTTCCGCGCAACGTGCGCCTCGACCATCTGACGAACGTCCATCTTGTAGACGTGGTCTCCGCCGAAGATGCACACGAGCTCGGGTTGTTCGTCCGTGATCACGTTCTGGCACTGAAAGACCGCGTCTGCCGAGCCGCGAAACCACGACTTGCCAGTGCGCTGCTGGGCGGGGATCGCTTCGATAAATTGGTCAAGAATCGGAGCCAGTCGCCAAACGCGCGCGATGTGTTCCTCAAGCGACGCGCTCTTGTACTGGGTGAGAACCTTGATACGCGCGAGCCCACTGTTAACGAAGTTCGAGAGCACGATGTCGATGATGCGGTAGCGACCCCCGAAGGGCACCGCGGGCTTGGCCCGGTCGAGCGTAAGCGGATGCAGGCGCTTGCCTTCTCCACCGGCGAGCACCATCACGAGCACTTGGTTCAGCGTGTCGCTTAGCGCGGACATGTTCGACGCCGATGGTACGTGGTTCGCTCGAGGAACGCCCACAAGTGGGATCTCCGAGCCCCTGCGAACCCTCCGCCTCTTCTATTTCCGTAAGCTGGGACCCTCTTTGGGAAGTGCGTTACCCTCGTGCGGCGTTCTTCAGTCGCAACATGAACATCAGGGTCCGCATCGCCATCGCCGCCGGTTGGGTCGTCCTCGCGGGCGCATCCGCAGCCGTTGTGTACCGAGTTTGGGTGCCAAAAGACGGGCCGATCGCGGGTTTGCGCCTTACCGGAGAGGCCCTCGTCGAAGGCTGCTCGACGGTTCCTTTCGTCGAAGCAAATGCGAAACGCCTGCTCGATCACAGGGTAGAGGTCGTCGTCGAAGGGCCCAACGGCGAGACGGTCGTCGCCGAGAAAACGATGGCTGAGCTCGGCGTGCACATCGACATCGAAGCGACTGTCGCGATGCTCGATAGCGTAGGCAAGGATGCATCGTTTCTCGAGCGCGTCGAACTTGCGAGCCGCGCCCGAAGAGGTGAAATCGATCTTCCGTTGTTACTTGCTATCGATACGGAAGCAGTCTCCGCGTTGGTCGAACCTTTGCGCGAGTTGCACGACACACCGCCCGTTGAGGCGCGACTCGATCTCGACAAGCACACGGTCGTCAGCGAAAAGGACGGCCGCTACCTCGACGTCGACGGCACGGTAGCCGCCGTCTACAACGCCGCGACCCATGCAAGCGAAGCCAAGGTTGCGATCGCGATGCGCGCCTTCAAGCCGCAAGTCTCGGGCGCCACGCTGTCGAAGATCGCGATCGACACTGTCCTCGCTTTCTATGAAACGCGATTTGGCCGTGGCGGCACCTACGCGCGGCGCGCCCGGAATATCGAGGTCGCAGCGTCACGCATCAATGGGCTCATGCTTCAACCCGGGCAAATGATCTCGTTCAACGAAGTCGTTGGCGCGCGCAGCGAAGAGAATGGTTTCCAAAAAGCCGGCGAGATTTTCCGCGGCGAAATGATCGAGGGCGTCGGCGGCGGAACTTGTCAAGTTGCTTCAACCTTGCATGCTGCAGTGATGTACGGCGGCCTCGACATTCTCGAGCGGTTGCCTCACTCAAGACCAAGTGCCTACATTCCGATTGGCCTCGATGCGACCGTCGTCTACCCGGCGGTCGACTTCAAGTTCCGCAACCCGTTCACGTTCCCGGTGGTGTTGCACACGCAAGTGACAACAAGCTCACTGCGCGTCGAAGTGCTCGGCGGAGAGAAACCGGTCGCGGTCAGCTACAGCTCCAGCGTGATGGGCAGCAAACCTTACACGCGCAAAATCGTTGAGGACGACAACGTCGAGAAGCCAGTCACCAAGCAAAAGGGACTGCGTGGCGTTACGATTCGGCGTGCCCGCACGCTCAATTTTAGCGGCGGGGAGCACCGTGTAGAGACAACCGTCGATACTTATCCGCCGACCATCGAAATCTACCGCGTACCAAAGGGGTTCGACACGAACGAGCTGCCCCCGTTGCCTGAAGCCGTCGGCGACGAAGGTTCGGGATAGCCGGACAGGACATCCGTACAGTAGTTACGCGCCCGTAGTTTGACGAACGCCGCGATCAATGACAATTCCTACGGGATGCGCGCGACGTGCCGAACGATAGCGCTCGTATTGCTCACCAGCAGCACGAGCTCCCTCGCAGCAAAGCCAAAGGCCACGGCACCCGAAAGTGCATCGGGCACAACGCGCGTGGTTGACGAACGTGCACGACGTCACGTCGCCGCTGGAACCCTTCGAGACGATCTCAACTCACCCGCCGAAACGCCGGAGCTCACGGCGCTTCATGCCGCAGAGCGCGAAGTGTTTTTGCCAGCACTCGACCCGAACCGTTCCTCACTTCCAACGAGCGTCCACTCGCCGGTGCGAACCGACGAGAACGTTCCGATTGTTGACGACTCGGGCTTGCCGGAGACCTCCGCACAGGCCGCCATCGCAGCGCCGCCGACCGCAACGCGACCCGACTGGGCGGCAAAACTCGTTCTCTCCGATCTGCCGGTCCGTTGGGATGCACGCCTCGTTCGCTACCTCGAGTTCTTCAAGAACGATCCGCGAGGTCGCAACACCTTCAGCGTCCTCTACAAGCGCTCGGGACGATACCGGAGCCAGATACAGGCCATCTTGCGCAAGAAGGGGCTTCCCACTGATCTTCTCTATCTCGCCATGATGGAGTCGGGGTTTCACAACACCGCGCGTAGCACTGCGGGCGCCGTTGGCATGTGGCAATTTACGCCGGCTGCAGCGCATTCGTACGGCCTGCCGATAGACAGGTGGGTTGACCAACGCCTCAACTTCACTCAAGCAACCGAAGCCGCTGTTGATTACCTTTCCGACCTCAACCAGCGCTTCGGCACTTGGGAGTTGGCGATGGCGTCATACGACATGGGCTACGGCGCAATGACCGCCGTCATCAAACGCTACAATTGCAACGACTACTGGGCACTTTCGCACACCGAGAGCGCCTTGCCTTGGGAAGCAACGCTGTACGTACCGAAGATCATCGCGGTGGCCATTGTTTCGCGCAACCTGGAAACATTTGGTTACAAGGATCTCGCGACAGATGCGCCGGTCGAGTTCGACGAGGTGTCCGCGCCAGCCGGAACTGCGCTCGTAACGGTCGCCCAGGCAGCGAATGTTCCTCCACAAGATGTGATCGCGCTCAACACAGAATTACGCGCGCAACGCACCCCTCCTGTGTTGACGAAGCCCTACATGGTTAAGATTCCAAAAGGGCACGCCAAGGCTTGCGATGAGAAGCTCGCCAGCTTGCGCGCGAAAGAGCCCGTCGAAACGTACACCGTCCGCTTCGGTGAAACGCTCGACGACGTCGCAGACGAACGCGGCACGACCACCGCAAAGCTCGTCGCGCTCAATGGGATTGCGCGTGGCGAGAGCATCACCGGCGGGAGTGTGCTGCTCGTCCCCAAGGCAAAAGAGAGCGCCACAAGCGACAAATTGGAGATCGCGGAGCGACCGCGAATGATCGTCCCTTCGCGGGAGTTTACGTTCGACGACAAGCGTCGCGTTTTCTACCGCGTGCTCGCGGGCGACGCTCTTGATTCCATCGCAAAAGCGTTTGACGTTTCGACCAACGATCTCCGGAAATGGAACGAGCTTGACCCGGCCGCGCGCCTATTCGAAGGAATGAGCCTGCAAGTGTTCGTTGGTAAAGACGATGAACTTAGCGGCGTCCGCTGCCTCGAAGAGGGTGAAGTGCAAGTCGTCGGCGTTGGATCCGATGCGTTCTTCGCGAAGCTCGAAAAGGAAAAAGGATTTCGCCGAGCAGTGGTCGTCGCAAAGCAAGGTGAGACGCTCGAGAGCATCGGCAAGCGCTATGGGGTCACGCCGAAAATCATGGAGCGCGTGAACCAAAAGAGTCGGAAGGATGCGCTCGCCGCAGGCACGAAGGTCATTGTGTATCTGCCCGCGGCAAAGGCGATCGCGAATGCGAAGCCACCTTTGGGACCGCGCGCGCATTAGGACCCTCAGAGCAACTGCGACAGCAACGTGCGCGCCGGCACTACAACGGGCACGTGATGCTTGAAGCAGTCGATCTGTTCGTAGTCGAGGCTGTGCAAAAATGCGCAGCGATGGCCAGACCGAACCGCTCCCGTGCCCAAAGGCCTAGACCGAAGGTACTGACTAGGCGATGGTCTGCGCAATGAACTGGGACGATCTGCGCTTCGTGCTGGCCCTCTCGAAGGCTGGATCGCTGGCCCGCACGGCAAAGATCCTCAACGTCGACCACACGACCGTTGGCAGGCGCATCGAATCGCTGGAGGCCGACCTCGGTGTTCGGCTCTTTACGCGCACGACGACGGGCTACGTTCCGACGGCAGAAGCGGAGCAACTTTTGCCGGACATCAGGCGAGTGGAAGAGTCGGTCCTTTCGTTGGAGCGCGGCGCTCACGCCCAAAATGACGCCGTCGAAGGAGTCGTACGTGTGACCTCGCCAGAAACGTTCGGCGCTTGCTACCTATCGCCGCGTCTTGCGGCATTCGGGCAGGAGCACACCTCGCTCACGATTGAACTCGTAGCAGGCGGCGAGATTCTCGATCTTGCGAGGCGGGAAGCTGACGTTGCCGTGCGCTTCTTTCGGTCGAGGCACGACGATCTGGTAGTGCGCCGCGTAGCGGAGTTGACGCACGCGCTCTACGCCTCGCGCGCCTACTTGGCTCGGCGACCCGTAAGGAGTCAAGCGGATCTTCGCAACCACGCGATTCTCACGAGCGCGCCAGGACGGGGAGTCGTCGAAGCGGTGTGGGTTGAACTGATCACCGGAGGAACAAGGCCTACGTTCGTGACCAACATGACGGTGGCCCTCGTCGAAGCTGCATGCGCCGACGCGGGCATTGCGGTGCTTCCTCGCTATCTCGGCGATCGTGAGCCGAAGCTTCAACGGATTCCGATGCAAGGAGAGCCGCGCGAAGTGATCTGGATCACTGTCCACCGCGACATGAAGCAAACGCGGCGCGTGCGCGCGGTGCTCGATTTTTTGAGCGCGTCGATAAGACAGGACAAGGCGCTCCTTTTGGGTGAGTGAGTCGCGCTGTTTTCGTGATCTTTGCGGGCGGCAACCAGCGCGCAGCCCCCTAAAGTCTGCCCGTCAGCAGTCCGTTAGTACCGTGAATGCGTGGCCGAATGCGAACGCGATTCCCGACGTGGTTCAACGCCATCGTTGCCGTGACTTGCGGATTGAGTGCCTGCACTCCCCGACCCGATGATGGTCTAGGACATGACGGAGGCCCAACGACTGCGTCCGACGCGTCACCGAGCGCGGACGGAGGTACGACTATCCGCGATGGCGCTACGCCAAGTGACGACGGTGGCGACGCATCAACCTACGGCGGCATCTTCACCGCGGCGAATGTTTGGACGAACGACATCTCCGCAGATGCGATCGACCCGAACTCGGCGAAGATCACGGCTGCCATCGCAAAGGCAAGCAGCTGGGTGGCTGACGCAGGCGCCGCCAAGATGCAGATCGACACAAGTCGCATCGTCCTCAAGGCGGACGGAAACACGCCCACAGTTCCGTTTCGTCAAGCGAGCGGTTACTACGCCGCCGACTGCGACAACCTCTCCTCGCTTCCGCTTCCAGCCGTTGGCGCGATTCAAGGGGCGAGCCGCTACGCATGTGATTCTAAAGATGGCGACTGCCACTTGCTCATCCACTCGGCCGGGACTCACTCGCTCTATGAAATTTTTCGCGCCGTGCCCGAGACCGACTCGTCACAAAAGGTCACCGCAATCACGGGCGTCTGCGCGGTGAAATGGAATCTGAGCTACGCGTATCCAATCAGTCTCCGGGGCGATGGCTGCGTCGCCGCGGATTCGGCCGGCTTCCCGGTGTCCGCGATGATTCCCGACGCGGACGAGGTCGCGAGCGGCGCGGTTCGTCACGCACTTCGCTTCAGCTTGCCCGTTGCGAGCATTCGCTCCGGCTACTACGTGCACCCTGCATCCCACTTTGGCGGTCCGAAGGGCACGTTGGCTGACTTGCCGCCCACAGGCGTTCGCTTGCGTCTGCGCGCGAACTACCCCGTCGCGAGTTTGCCCGCCGGTGCGGCGCAGGTCATCGCAACCGCGCTTCAGAAGTACGGCATGTTTCTCGCGGATGGAGGCGACGTTCGCCTCGCAGTGCAGGGCGATCAGCTGTCGACCAAAAAGTGGTCCGACGTCGCGTTCGACAAGGACATGCTCAGCGGGATTCTACCAGGTGACTTCGATGTCATGCTGATGAAGGAGCTCAAGGGTTACTACTCCACGTGGCCCGACTGCGTGAAGAACGCCGTGCCCTAGGCTCTCTGCCGCACTACCGACGAGGGTACTTTGCGTAGTCATGTTGGGCTCTCAACAACCACCACAAGTTCCGGTAGCGACTTCTTGAGCGCCTGGATTGTGGCTGCGGGAGTCCACATCCCTCGTGAAAGGTAGAGCGTGCGGAGCGACGTGAGATTCCGCAGGTGCCTCACCCCAGATTCTGTCAGCCGCATGCGTTCCAGATTGAGCGTTCGAAGGCCCCTGAGCTCCGAGAGGTGGGCGAGCCCCGCTTCCGTGACGTTCGTGAAACCAAGATCGAGTTCTCGCAGCGACGTGAGACCGCTCAGGTGCCTCAGCAACGGGTCCGTCAGATACAAATTCCATCCGAGCTTCAGGGTACGAAGCGACGTGAGATTCCGCAGGTGCGAGAACCCAGCGTCGGTATGCTCGGGGATGAAGAGCTGGAGGTTGCGCAGCGAAGTCAATTCCTTCAGGTGCACGAGCCCATCGTCGGTCACTTGCGCGATGGTGAGCGTGTGAAGTGACTTGAGGTTGCTCATAAACTCGAGGCCAACTGCTCTCGTTGACTTTCCCCCCAGCTCGAGCTTGCGCAGCGACGTGAGACCAGATAAGGGCTCCGCGGTGGTGCCTTGCGTGCCCATGAGGTTAAGCGCTTGCAGCGACGTGAAACCACTGAGGTGGTTGAGCCCATCGTTCGTCACGCGTGTGCCCTCAAGATTCAGGGCGCGCAGCGCAACGAGGCCTTTGAGCTGCGCGAGCCCCGCATCGGTTACTTGCGTGTACGCGAGATCCAACGCGCGAAGCGACGTAAGGTTCTTCAGACGAGAGAGGCCAGCGTCCGTTATTTCGGCGGCGAGAAGGAGAGCGCGAAGCGATGTGAGGCCCGCCAAATGCGAAAGTCCGTCATCATTCACTCGTGCCTCTCGAAGATCGAGCCAGCGTAGTGACGTAAGAGCAGCCAGCGCCTCGTTGTCTTCGTGGCGGACCGGAGTCTCCGGCATATCCTGCATCCTCCCGGTGCCAATGAGCCTGAGGTCACGAAGCCTCTTCGCTTGCCCCGCGCGGAGAAATGTCGCGAGCTTGGCCTTGGAGCACTCCAACCCAACATCGTTCGCATTCAACCAGTCGATGAATGTGGGATCTCCAGCGAAGGCATCGCCGCAGTTTCGCACCCACGCACGTTCGCCCGATTTGAGTTCAACTCCGTCAGCAGCGGTCAAATCTCTTCCGCCACGGTCATTGTACGACTCGATCTTAATCCTCCATGGCCCGCGTAGCACGCGTGGTGCATCGTCGGTCGGATCCTGAGCGTCTGCGTTGCCGTCTGCGTGTGAAGATTGCACCGGAGTCGATGCTTGCATCTCGAAAGCAATCGGAGGCAGAGGCAACTTACCGTGAGGTTTCGCGCAGGCCGCCAGCAACCATGCGCAACACGCGCAGCAAGCAAGTGGGCAAAAATAAGACATGCCCTAGCATACCGCGCAAGCTTCGTTTTCGGGTCAATCCTGTAGAACTCCAGGTCACGCAAGGGCGGTTCGATCCTTCGCAATCGCAAACGGCGCCTATAAAGCGTGCCCTTCGATCGAACCGTTCGTCGCCGCAAACGTACCGCCCGTCAGGAAGCCGCACCGTGCACCGCTTCGGAGCGCGCGCGCATCGGATGCGCGCAACGCGTGCAAGGGCGGCGTGGCAGCGTCTGCTCGTTCGAAAGAGAAAAACAATGCAGCAATTCACTCTCGTCATGTTTCAGGGCATCACCGCAAGCCTCGCTCTCGCCTCGGCCTCATTCGCATCAGGGGCGCTCGCAGCCGAGCAAGAAGTCAAGTTGATTGCCCAATCCGATCCGACGCAGCTCGCGCCGGCACCTCCACGCGACGTCGTGATCGCGATCGCAAAGACAACAGCCAAACGACCCGAACGCAAAATTGCCATAACGATTTCCGCACTCAAGATGGCGCTCGGCATTCCCGAAATCTCGGTCGAATCGAAGGTCCGTCGTCGGATCAGCGTCGCGGGCTCTCTCGCCGTAGGTGATGTAGCTGCCACGTACGGGACCAACGAGACCGATCGCTTTTTCCGCGGTCCCTACTTGCTCCTTCCAACCCGAGTCGCGCTCGCAAAGGTGGGATTTTCACCTCGCTGGTATGCGTTGGGTGATTTTGACCACGGGATCCAACTTGGTGTGGACCTCTCTCTCGTCGTCGGCATTCAGCACGACCTCGACAAACGATATGACCCGTTTATTTTCAATCATCCGTCTCCGCACATCGGTCTGGGTGTCGCTCCATTCGTTGGGTACAAGTACACCGCTCCATTTGGCCTCACGGTGGAACTGCAGGCGGGGGTCGGAGCGTCCTCTCACCTTGACGGGGGACTCTCTTTGAATCCGTCGAACACATCGATGCTCATTCCAGCAGGCAACGGCCTCTATGTTCACGCGCAAACGAACATTGGCTGGTCCTTATCCTTGTGACCAACGCACGCGCATCTTCAACGCCCCGACGGAGGGCCGACCCTCGCGAGCGACGCATCCACGATGTCGAAGGTCACGCCTGGTGATCGCGGCGTGATTCGCAGACGCAAGGCCGTGGTCCGCGTGTCGAACTGAATCAGTGCCTTGGATTGCACGTACGCGCTCGAAAGCATGAGCGATCGGATTTGATTCTCTTGAGTATTGGGCGAGGACGAGGTGACGGCTTCGGCAACCGCCGGACCGATCGTTTGCGAGGTGACGGCGCTCGACGCGTCGGCGATGACCACGCCTTGCGCGTCAACCTGTTCGAGCGTGAGTTCCAACACTCCGCTCGGCGCGGTTGGTATCTCAGAGCCCAAGCTGACTCCGGCATCCGTGCGTGCTGTGACACCGAACGCGAACGTCCCGCTCGTCA
>JAHFDY010000106.1 GCA_023248735.1 Myxococcales bacterium | reverse complement strand
GCTGATGCCCGCCTCGCGCGCGCAGTCCCGCAGGTCCGCTGGCTCATCGAACGGCAAATCAACGCACAAGATTGCGTCAACGCCGGCATCGTCCGCATTCTTGACGAATCGCTCCTCACCGTACACAAGGAGCGGATTGTAGTAGCCAAACATGACGATGGGGACCTCGCTCTCACTTCGAAGGGCTTTGGCGATCGACAATGCGGTGTCCACATTTGTGCCGTGGGTGAGCGCGCGCTCGCTGGCCAATGCGATCGCTTTGCCGTCTGCCGACGGGTCGCTGAAAGGAATACCGAGCTCGAGGATGTCCGCTCCGCCAGCGATTGCTGCCCTTGCTAAAGCGAGTGTCTCGCTCGGATGCGGGTCTCCAACGCAGAGGTACGCGACAAGCGCCGTGCGTTGTTGGTTAAGTACATTGACGATGCGGCGCGCCCTCATGGATCCTTCCGTACGACCAACTTTGAGAGCAACGTGCTCAGATCCTTATCGCCGCGCCCAGAACACGAAACGAGTAGGGTTACCGGTCTCCCACGCTCTCTTGCGCAGATGCGGGCTACGTCGCCGATGCGCGCGAACGCGTGTGCGGTCTCAAGTGCATGGATGATTCCTTCGCAACGTGCGGTCTGGGTGACCGCAGCGAGCGCCTCCTCGTCTGTTGTCGAGAGATAGGTGACGCGCTTCGACTCTTTGAGCGCCGAGTGCTCGGGTCCGACACCGGGATAGTCGAGGCCTGCACTGATGGAGTGTGCCTCGGCAATTTGGCCTTGCTCGTCGCAGAGCACGTAGCTCTTTGACCCGTGCAGCACACCGATCCGCCCCTTGGTGAGCGTCGCCGCGTGGCGATCCGTTTCGACACCGTCACCGGCGGCCTCGACACCGAAGATTGCGACCGACTCGTGATCCAAGAACGCACGATAAAGGCCGATCGCGTTTGACCCGCCGCCCACACATGCGATGAGCGCGTCAGGAAGCGCGCCGAGCTGGTCGCAACATTGAACTTTGGCTTCATCCCCAATCACCGACTGAAAACGTGCAACGAGCTCGGGGTAGGGATACGGACCTGCCGCGCTCCCGATGCAATAGTGCGTCGTTGAAACATTGCTTACCCAATCACGAATGGCTTCGTTCATGGCGTCTTTGAGCGTGCGTGATCCGGCCGTGACCGCAATCACTTCTGCGCCGAGAAGCTGCATGCGGCCGACGTTTGGTGCTTGTCGTGCGACGTCTTCTTCGCCCATGTAGACGAAGCATGGGAGACCGAACATTGCGCACGCCGTTGCCGTCGCGACTCCGTGTTGACCCGCTCCGGTTTCGGCAACGATACGCGTCTTGCCCATCTTGGTTGCGAGCAGCACTTGGCCAAGCGCGTTGTTAATTTTGTGCGCGCCCGTGTGACATAGGTCCTCGCGCTTCAAAAAGAGGTGCGCAATGGCGCTCCGCGACGGGTCAATCGCGCTTGCAAGACGCGCCGCCTCGGTGAGTGGCGTGGGTCGACCGACGTAGTTCCGAAGCAGAGAACGCCATTGTCCTTGAAATGCCGGTTGGTCAACGATGTTGCCCATTGCGTCGGCGAGTTCATCGAGCGGCGCGATGAGCGTCTCTGCGACGAAGCGCCCACCGAAACGTCCAAAGTAACGACTCGCAACCGTCTGCATCAATCGGAAGCGTAGAGGAACTTTCACGACGGCGGCTACCGCACTTGCGAACGCTTGCCAACGGGCTCCGAAGGGGCGAAAATTGCCTATGAGTGAAGACGCCCTCCTTGCGTTACGAAGCGAGTTTCCGACCTTAGGCAAGGGCGTTCACCTCATAAGTCACTCGCTTGGTCCAGTGCCTCGCGCTGCGCGGCGCAATGCCGAGGTGTTTCTCGATGAATGGGAGAACGACTCGATCAACGCGTGGGCAAAGTGGCTGCCGGCGGTGCGCGGTCTCGCAGACGTGATAGCCGGCGTCATTGGCGTTCCGTCGGGCACGATTGCCATGCTGCCCAATGTGTCGATCGTGCAGTCCGTCGTCGCCTCGTGCTTCGATTTCAAACCGAATGGTCCATTTGGCAATCGCAACAAGATTGTCTACGACGAACTGAACTTCTCGACCGTTCACTATGTGTGGCGCGAGCAAGCGCGTCGCGGCGCAGAAGTCGTCGTGGTTCCGTCAAGCGATGGGATCCATCCGCCGATCGACGCATTGCTCGACGCCATTGACGAACGCACGTTGCTTGTTCCTATCAGCCACGTGCTGTTTCGCTCGAGCGGACTTTATGATGCCAAGCGCGTGATCGACCACGCTCACAGCAAGGGTGCGATGGTCTTGCTCGACTGCTATCAGTCTGCCGCAACGGTGCCGCTCGACCTTGCCGCCTGGGGTTGCGACATGGCGTGTGGTGGTTCGGTTAAGTGGGCGTGCGGCGGGCCGGGCGCCGCGTATCTCTACGTTCGCCCCGACCTTCTCCCAAAGCTACAGCCCATGAGCAACGGTTGGTTCTCACACAAGGCGCCGTTCAGCTTCGATATGGGCCCGATGGAGTATGCCGAGGACGTCTGGCGGATGATCGGCGGGACGATGCCAATCCCCGCGATCTACACGGCGCGCGCCGGGTGGGAGACGATCGCGAAGATCGGCGTCGAAGCGATTCGCAAGAAATCGCTTCGTCAAACAAGTTTACTTCGCGATCTGGTGGAAAAACGTGGCTTCAAAGTGAACACTCCGCGCGACAGTGGTGAACGCGGGGGCACGATGTGCTTCGACTTTGATGGCGCTGAACAAGTGTCGCGCTCGCTATGCGAACGCCGATTTTTTCACGACTACCGTCCGCGGTGCGGGCTAAGGGCTAGCCCGCATTTTTTCACGACCGACGGCGAAATCGAACTGTTCGTCGACGAGCTGGATCGGGCTCGCGCGGGCGATTCTACTCGGAAATCGCCCTCCGCTTACTGAACGCTGAATACCCAGCGAAGTCGGCGCCACAGATGTGTTGACCATGAAACGTTTGGGAATGGCGGCAGCCACGCTACACTTTCTGTCGGTGTCTGCTCATGCCGAGCAGCCTCATCCGGCGTCTTCTCTCGTCGACTCGTCTGCTCACGCAAGTGGAGGAGAGGCTCAGGTTGAACCCCGCCTCTTTCGACATCTCGACGAACTCGTCAATGACACTGACGCCGCGCGCGATGAGGTCGAGCAGCTACGCAATCGGGCGATCCAGTCCAACGAAAACAATCGCGTTATTGATTGCCTCCGTGCGCCAGACAGGCAGACCTCCCGTGCCCATCGTCTCGCGCATCAGCTAACGGGGCTCGCTCGCGATTCCGCGAGGCATGGTCAGGTCGACGACGCTCACCAACTCGAACATCGCATCGCATTTCAAGTCGCCGTTCTTCGCTGGGGCCTCGACTCCGCACGACAATGTATGAAGCTGACGCGCCATCAAACGTGGACGCAAGTCAGGGTCTTCGTTGATCCAAAGCTGGCTGATGATTGGATGGCTTACGGGCGTTGACGGGAGGGATATGCAACGTCTGTTTAAACGAACGCGGGTCTTGTTTAACAGAAATGCGATGTTATGTTCCTGTTTGACGCCGGCACGGGTGGGGCGGATTCCCCTCTCCCCCTCCTTTTTCTCTCCCGATCGAGCCCTGTCCTTGCCGACGTCACCAATTCTCTCGTTGGAGGCAGGCATGGCACTACAAATTGGCGATATCGCCCCAGATTTTGAGCAGGCATCGACTCACGGCAACATCCGCTTTCACGAATGGGCGGGCACCAGTTGGGTGGTCTTGTTTTCGCACCCGAAGGACTTCACGCCTGTCTGCACGACCGAACTCGGCACGGTGGCGAAGCTCCTTCCCGAGTTCGCAAAGCGCACTGTAAAGGTTGTCGCCCTCAGCGTTGATGACGTCGAGTCGCACAAGAAGTGGATCGGCGACATCGAAGAAACGCAGTCGGCGAAAATCGAATACCCAATCCTCGCAGACGGAAATCGTAAAGTATCTGAACTATACGGTATGATCCACCCGAAGGCGAACGACAGCTTCACGGTCCGTTCGGTCTTCGTGATCGATCCCAATCGGAAGGTGCGTGCAACGATTACGTATCCTGCGAGTGCAGGTCGCGATTTTGGTGAGATCCTGAGGCTGATAGATTCTCTTCAACTGACCGATAAGCACTCGGTCGCGACCCCCGCCAACTGGCGCAATGGTGACGATGTTGTGATCATTCCGTCGCTTCAAGACCCCGCGGTCCTCGCTGAAAAGTTCCCGAAGGGCTTCAAGGTAATCCGCCCATGGTTGCGCATTACGCCGCAACCGAATCGTTGACACGAGTCACACAGATTTGCCCCTGCACAGCGTCGCACCGCTGATCAGCGGGCCGAGCCCACCGTTGTTTCCCTCACGACGGTGGGTTCGCACTTTTGTGGGGCTTGCGCGAGCCTACAGCTCAAATCGTGCGCCTCTGCCGAGCACGCCGCTCAACTTCTTGTCGAGGGTCCACACCTTCGCATTTGCACGCCGCGCCGCGACGATGGTCGCAACGTCGATCAAGCCGACACCCTGCTCGAAGTACTTATTCGCACACGAGAGTTTCCCGGCTTCGATCCAGACGCTCTCCTCCGAAATCTTAGGCAACTGTTGCCAGAACATCTCCAAGACGCGAATTTCGTACGCGCCTTTTGCTCCTTGGAGCAACTCACCAACGATCCAGCTGAGGCCGAGAACGCGCCCCGCGGTGATTTCCTCCTCAACCCGGGTTGCGATGGGTTCGTGCATGCGCAGGAATTCGATCCACACCGAGGTGTCGAGGACGATCATTTACGGTTGAGCGTCCGAATACGATCGGCCGAAAAGCCCGTCCGAAACTCAAATGGCTTTCGACGCACTTGTTCGCTCACCTTGCGTAATTCACGAATGCCCACCCACTCTTTGAGCGCGATGATCAAACAGTCGGTCAAGTTGCGGCCGCCCGCATATGACTGAACGTTCTGCACGAGTTCATCTGGGATCAGTGCGGTAACTTTCATACGACAAGCATACGATGTACTATCGTATGACGCAAACACGTCCTGACATCTACGGCCCGATCCCTGTCATCGCGAAACGTGGCCGCGCGAAGTCTAGCGTCCCCGAAAGACCGGTACCCGCCGCTCAAAGTACGCCTCAACCGCCTCGCGGTGATCGTCACTCGACCACGTGCGAATGAAGCGCTCGCGTTCGCGCGCGCGCAATTCGGCGTACGCAAAAGACTGGTCGCGAAAGAGCGCTTTCATCTCACTGATCGCCAGCGGAGCGGCGCCCGCGATGTCGAGGGCCCATGCCAACGCTGTCATGACGGCGTTGCCGGATTCCACAACCGTGTCGACCAAGCCGAACGAAAAGGACGATTGCGCCGTCAATTCGTGCCCGGTGTAAAGCATGTAGGCTGCACGTGATGGTCCCACGAGCGCGCATAACTTCGGGAACGTGCCCCACGCGGTCGTCACGCCGAGGCGGCCTTGCTTGAAACATATGCGTGCGCTCTCGTCGGCGACGCGCATGTCGCACGCAATCGCGAGTTCAGCGCCACCGCCGAATGCGGGTCCCCCGATCGCGGCGATCACAGGCATCGGCAATTGCTCGAGGCCTTCACAAATGCGCCTTCCGTTGTCTGCCAGCGCTGCGGCGTCTTCGGGCAATGTAAAATGCCGCAACTCGCGAAGGTCACCGCCTGAAACGAAACAATTGCCTTCGCCCGTGAGCACAATCGCTCGCAACTGCGTGTCGTGAGCGGCGCGGGAAATCGCCTCTTGAAGCGCAAGCATCACTTCGGCGTTGAGTGCGTTGCGCGCCTCCAGCCTCGCGATTGTCCAGATTTCGACCTTGTCGTTTCGTTCTATTTGTAACATTGCTGGTTATGAAATGCGTCGCTTTGCAGGCGTCGACAACACTTCCGGCTTGAGTCGCCTCGGCCTGCGTTCTTCCTCGATGACCACGTCGCGTCGCTTGCTCGCGCTCGCGCGTCGCAATACGTAGCGCTCAGCGTGAGCGACAATGGCGCCTGCAACGTCGCGACCCGTTGCGCGTTCGATGCCTTCGAGCCCAGGTGAACTATTGATCTCGAGAATCTTGGGGCCAATGCGTGATTCGAGCATGTCGACCCCAGCGATTTCGAGTCCCATCACCTTCGTGGCTTGAACGGCCGCGCGCACGTAACGAGGATCGAGTTCCGCCTCCAGCCCGATGCCGCCACGGTGCAAATTCGACCGGAATTCACCGCGTCGCGCTTGTCTTCGCATGGCGGCGACGACACGGCCACCAACAACGATCGCCCTGAAATCACGACCTTTGGATTCAGCGATGTACTCCTGTAAGAAGATGTCCTGTCCCATCGCCCAGAGCGTTTCAAGCAGGGAGGTCACGGCCTGAGGCGTTTCGGCAATCATCGTTCCGATGCCCTGTGCGCCCTGTTGAAGTTTGACGATAACCGGTGTTCCACCGACGACCGCGAGCGCCTGTTCCACCGAGTCAGGTGAACGCGCGCAGACGGTTACCGGTACGTCGAGGTCCTTCTTCGTCAGCAGCTGCATTGCGCGAAGTTTGTCGCGGGATCGCGCAATGGCGACAGCAGTATTGAGCACGGGCACACCCATCATGTCGAACTGGCGCACGACCGCGAGGCCGTAGTTTGTAATCGACGCACCGATGCGCGGGATGACGAGGTCGAAGTGTTCAACCGGGCGAGCGCCAAGGAACATCGAAGGGCGACCCTTGGATACGACGATCCGCATATCGAGTGGATCTGCAACGGTGACTTCATGGCCACGCGATCGGGCAGCCAAAACGAGCCGGCTTGTCGAGTAGAGCGTGACGTTGCGCGAGAGAATCAAAAGGCGCATCGGGGAAGGCGCAGCCTACGCGGAGCGCGTGCGCGTGCGAAGCATTTCCGCGCCGATTGACCAGGGGCGCATTACATTGTGCACGTGCCCAACCTGGACGAAGAAGTTTTCGATGAGCTACCCCCGCTCGAACCCGATGAAATTGAAACTTCCGCGGTCGATCTCGAGGGCCTCGATCTGAGCGAAGAGACCTCGCTCGACGATGCGGTACACGGTGATGAAGCCGCCGAAATGCAGTTTGAGGAGGGGCCCGTTTCCGCAGAACGCGACGCAGACCCGATGCCGGGGGATTTCGGTGGAGATTTGCTGGTTTTCGACGAGTCCCTTTTGCGAGACGATGCTCCTTCTGGAGCCGCAGAAGACGTAGAGCTGTCGTTTCTTGACGTTGGGGCGGGCGACGACGCTGGCGAAGAAGGGCCGTCGATCGACGCAGATGCGATCGAGGAGCACTCGTTGCCGCCTATTGACGCGGGCGACGATGACGAACGCGAGGCTCCCCGGATGGTGCTTGCCGACGGGGCGCTCAACGCGGAATCGCAAGGCCCGGCGTGGGCGGTGGTGAGTCCGCGAATTCCACTTTCGGGGTGTTACGAAGTTGCGCCTATCGCTCGAGGAGCCGTTGTGGCGTCGCAGACGGGGCTATTTCGGGTCGATCTCGAGGGCGCTCGCGAGCTCCTGCTTGCAGGCCACATTCTGTCGATTGCGGCCAACGAGGGGACCACCGCGTGTGTGGACGATGCGGGAAACGTGTACGTCCGAGTCGGTGCCGGCCATTGGGCGATGTCGGCGGTACCAAGCGCGCGCGAAGTGCGTTTGGTTGGCGACGAGGTCTTGGTGTTGACCGAGGGCGGAACGATCCAGACCCTCGAACCCGACGAGACATCCGTCAACGATGGGGCGAGCGCGCACCCTTTGAGGCAACCTTGGCCTAGTTCCGTCGTGGCGTGGTCGGTTTCTTCGCACGATGTCCTGTTTGCGCATGCTGTGCGCAGCGACCGCGTAAGGGTCGCGAGGCGTTCGCCGCGAGGCGAAGACCCTCTGTTTGAGTTTGAAGGCCGTCCGGAGCTCGTCACCGCGGTCGTTGAGGTGGATGGCGAAGTGGCGTTGGTGATCGATGGACGCTTGCGAATTGCGGGACATGGTGACGTTTCGCTGCCTGGAAGGGTCATCGCCCTCTCGCACGTCGAGGAAACGCTATGGCTAGCTCTGTGTGAGGATCGCGCGCAGGGCGCCTTGATCTACAGCGTGTCGCCAAAAGGTGAGCGCACGCGCCTTCTTGCTTCAGTCGCAGGCGTCGGAACGGAACTCGAGCCGAACTCGATTTGCCTTGCGGCAAGCTCAAAAATGCTGGTCTGGGTCGCTGGCACTTTTGGGATAGTTGCAGCTTCGGCCCGAAACGACGCACAATCACCTTCATGAGTGTCCGTTTCGTCGCGAGTTGCGTGCTCGTTCTTGCCATGGGTTGCTCGCCAGCATCCTTTCCGCAGTCTTCCGCCCATGGGCTTCTTGGCCAGCCATCGCCGGCCCTGAAGGCTCGTCAAATGCTTGATGGCTCAGCGCTGGTTGAAGGTTCACTTGCGGGGCGTCCGGTGGTCGTCAAGTTCTTTGCCGATTACTGTGTACCCTGCAAGCGAACGCTTCCGGCGGTGGAAGCATTGCATCGGAGGTTCTCCGATGTGGCTTTCATTGGCATCAGCGAAGACGACACGGCCGAGAAGGCGAGACAGGTCGTGAAGCAATTTTCGCTCACGTTCCCGATCATTCACGACACTTCCCAGGTGTATTCTGGGCGCTTTCGCGTGGCTCAGATGCCGACCACTTTCGTTATCGACAAAGCCGGCATCGTTCGTTGGGTGGGCGGTGCCGATCAAACTGACGACGATCTGACACAGGCGATCGAAGCCGCGCGTTAGCCACGCAAACGGGAAACCGAGAGCACAGGAGCAGCGGTGCCTATCATCGTTCAGAAGTACGGCGGCTCATCCGTGGCCGACGTAACGAAGATTCGTCAGGTTGCTGAAAAAGTCGTCGCGAGCAAACGTCAGGGAAACCAGCTTGTCGTCGTCGTCAGCGCGATGGGCAAAACGACTGACGGTCTCGTAAGGCTCGCCGAGGAAGCGGCGGGCGCCGGAAAAGAGGCGCCGCGCAGGGAGCTCGACATGTTGCTCACCACTGGCGAGCGCGTGAGCATGTCGCTGCTTTCCATAGCGATCACCTCGCTCGGCGAAGAGGCAATTAGCTTCACGGGTAGCCAGTCAGGTATCTTGACCAACGATCGGCACTTTGACGCGCGCATCATCGAGGTCAGGCCATATCGCATCGAAGATGAGCTCGCACGCGGTCGGATTGTGATCGTCGCTGGTTACCAAGGCATGAGCTACAAGCGAGAGATCACGACGCTGGGTCGGGGCGGATCCGATACGACGGCCGTCGCAATGGCCGCTGCCCTGAACGCCGAGCGTTGCGAGATATACAGCGACGTTGACGGTATCTACTCAGGCGATCCACGTGTTGTTGACGGCGCGCGCCATCTTCCTGAAATAGGTCTCGGGATGTTACAAGAAATGTCAGAGGCGGGCGCCAAGGTGCTGAACGCGCAGGCGGTCGGCTGGGCACGCAGCGCGAAGATCGCGATTCATGCAAGGCGCACGAGCGACGATTGGGCTCGTCACGGGGCCGACGAAGCAAGACAAACCGTCGCCTCAGAGGGCTGCGATACGAAGGGCATGCGCGCGGTGGCGGGTTTCGATCGTGTTGTGAGCCTCACGTTGCCGTCCCAAGCGCGCGATGCGTTTTCGATCTATGCGGCAACCGCCGGGCTCGGTGTTATCGACTACGCGAGCTACGCCGAATCGGTACGAGTCACGCTTCCGTTACTCAATGTGCCAAACTGGAACGAAGTTCGCGAATATCTTCGATCGATCGGGGCTCAAATTCGGGAAGGCCTCGCGCTCGTGAGCGTCGTCGGAGATGGCCTCAACGGTGGTGAGGCAATTCGTAACTTCGATGATGCAATTCGTGCGGTGGGTGTGAAACGATTGCAGACGACGGCGGGTCCACTGCGAATCGGAGCCCTCGTCGCGGGCGAAGACCTCACCTTGACGCAGCGAGCGCTGCACGATGCATTTGTCAAGTAACGGAACTATTGGTCCGCATCCGTAGCCCAGAGCGCCCACGAAGTTTCCGGCGACGCTTCGATCGTCAGCTCATCACCACGCACGCCACAAATCGGCCCCTTCGCAGGTGCGACGCCGTTTTCGCCTTCGTGGCGCACGAGTCCGCAACTGAGAACCGCTTTCGCGCCGTGTGGCCGAAACGTCACGCGCACACATCCGTCGCTACGAAGCTTGTACGCGCTCGTGCCGGACCCACTTTGCCTCAGGATCATTCCCGGCGCGTAAAGCAGGTGCTCGGCGTTCCATTCTGCAGAGGAAACGGACGCGTCGGGTGCGGTTGCCGACGTGACCGCGGTCGCTTTGTTGCGCTCGCAGGCGATCGCGCCGACGACGGCGGCGATTGCGATGAAGCGAGCACGACGGTCTGGTGCGCGCACTATGTCACTCGAGGGGTGCCATTTTGCAGGTGCCCTCAAACTCGACGCCACGGTCGATGAAGAGCGAAGGGGACTGGATGTTGCCGACGACCTTGCCCGGCGCGTGCACCTCGAGCGACGTCTTCGCGCGGATGTTCCCGCGCACCACACCCCCACGAACGATAACGGTCGCGACGTCGATTTCCGCCTCGACATTGGCCCCGTCGCCGATGATGAGTGTGTGATCGCTCGCGATAGCGCCCTTAAAGTGCCCATCAATGCGAACAGTGCCTTCGAAGGCGAGTTTGCCTTCAAAGGTGGTTCCGCGCCCAAGGAGCGCCGTAATTTCCGACTGAGCCTCGCCCATGGGGGAAAGACGCTAACACGCGTGAGTTCAACCGGTGCATTCTCGGACGCAACCCGCCGTCAGTTGCCTAACGGAGATGGGCATGAGAGCCCGTTCAGTATCGCTTTTTGTGGTGTTTTCGAACGGAACGTTCTGTGCAAAGGCACGTTGTCGATGTCAGCGCACACGCATGACCCGAACGAAATCGCCCCACAAACCCCGCCGAATGACGGTGTAGACGTTGTCGGACAATTCGTTTCCAGTGCTGCTTTACGCGTTGACGCGGTTCGAAGTTCCGAGTTTATGTCGCGGGGATTGCGGGCCATTTCTCGGCACGCACATTCGGCCGGTTTTGACGGTCGGTCATGAGGAGAGTGCTGTGAAGCGAGCGCCGGATTCGATTGGGGCGAAGGGTTCGATTGGGGCGACACTGGTTTTCCTTGTTGCCTCTTCGTGGGCAGCGACCAGTGCAGCCGCTCAAGACGGCAACGGGACCACGACACCACCGCAGCCAGGCGCGGCGACCGTGACGTTGGGCGGCGCAACGCCCGCGCCGGTTGCGGCGACACCGCCCGCCGACACGGGTGCTAAGAAGCCCGCCGAGCCAGAAAAGAAGCCACCGCCGAGGCCGTTTGCCGGTTCGTCGCTCTTCATCCTGACCTCGGCAAACCTGAACACGTTCTTTCCCGCACTCCAGCCCAATCGCAACGTGACGGCCGACATGGCGATGTACCTGTCGCCGCGCTATCGGCTCAACGACGCCTTCCAGTTGCGCGGGCGCTTGGTGTTTAACTACGAATTCACCAATAGCGACGACACGACGCGACGCAACGAGCCTCGCTTTGACGACGCGCTCGTCCAGCTTTATTATCAGAAGCTTCCGACCTTTGGTGGCGGCTTCAAGGCAAGCCCATTCGTTCAGGTTGGCCTTCCGTTGTCGATCGAGTCGCAGGCGCGCACGATGTATTTCGCCCCAGGCTTGGGTGCGCAAGTCGCGCGTGGCTTTGAACACGTGCTCGGTGGTGAGCTGCAACTCCTGGCAGTCGCTTCATACTCGCACCCACTTTACCAGTACACGACGGCCGGCTTGCAGAACCCACCGCGGTACGCGCCCCAGTGCTTGGGTGGAACCGGGTGCGTCGATCAGGCAAGCGGCGCCGCAAACACTTCCGACTCGATCAGCCTTATGTTCCTGGCCTCGCAAGAATGGGGGAAGTGGAATCCGGCCCTCTTGCTTCGTGTCGGCAATCAGTGGGCGTACACCTTCAAGGATTATGAGGGTGTCACTCGCCTCGAGAATCGCACGAGCTTCCGTCAGAGCACGTATTTCAGCGCGTGGCTCGACTACAGCGCGAACGATTGGTTTACCGCGGAAGTCGGTTACTGGATGAGCCGCAACATGCTGACCGCGCAGGGCAAGGTCGCGAACCCTGCGATGTGGGTTTTCGACAACACACAAGACATGCGCTTCTACGTCGGCGCGAGCTTGAACCTCGACAACATCGCGAAGGCCGTCACCGGACAAGGCGGCGCCGGCAGCGGTGTTGTTCGCGCGAAGAACGAGCGACGCACCACCCCCATCATGGGGATGTAACGTCGAGCCGCTACGGTCGGTCAAAGTGGCGAAGTTCACTTTGTATCGCGTGGCCGATAGACTTGGGGCCATGCGCGTTATCGTGGTCCTCGGGCTGTTTGCGATTGCACCGCTTGCGGTTGCTGAGGAAACGCCCAGTGTTCCTCCGCCGCCCCCACCCGCGTCTTCAGCGACGGGTTCTCCGGCGCCAGTGCCGCCACCCCCGCCCGCGACGTCCACAACGGCTGCGCCTTCGCCTTCCTCGGCTCCTTCATCCACGCCGAATCCGGCGCAAGTGGTGGAACCGCCGCCAGAACCCAAGAAGCCCGTTCGTCCAGCGACCGGCTACGGATGGGGCCGCCCGACTCCGTCACCGCCGGTTCTCCCGCGCGCGCGTTCACGCGTTGCAGCACGCCCTAAACGCGACGTGACCGAAGTTTGGCAACCTGGCTTTGAAGCGCAACCTGATGTGAGCTCCACATTCATTGTGACGTTGTCGCGCAAGAGTGTGATCGAAGAGAAGAAGAGCGAAGATCGATTGGCATACGCGATCAAGGGCGCAAGAGTTGCGCTTTGGAACAATCGCAATCCGCTCGTGACAGAGTTCTTTGCGACACCCGTTTCGTCGGCTCGCTTGGTTCAGGTGAAAGACGATGTGTATCTCGTGCTCGATCTCAAGCACGCCGCAACCGCCTCATGGTCGATCGAGCCAGTCGGCGATCTGATGCAGCTTCGCGTTTCGTTTGGCCCTGAGAAGGCGCAGCCTGTACCGAAGACGAGCGTCGATTCGTCAAGCGACTTGAACAAGCCGAACGCCAGGCCACATCAAGATTGAGTCCTTGCTGCGCGAGGCGCGTCGCGGTTTCGACGACGACTGTCCAGTTCGTGAGCGCGTCAGGGGCACACGGTGTTCGGGTAGCTCGTGCTGATACTTCGTATCTGCGTCTGAAGTGTCGATCGCATGAGCTTTCCCGCCGCCGTGGTGCCACAGCCTAAATCTTGCTGCTCAAAGGGGTCGGTCGAGAGCCGGAACATTTTGTAACTCGTGCCGTCGTATATCAATTTGTAGTCACTGGTTCGAATCGCACCGCTGACGTTCGTGCGTGTGAGCGTTGCGGCTTGAGTCGTCGTCAGCGATGCGGGGTCGGTTATTGATGCGTAGAGCGTGCTCACCGAGGACGCCCGATACTGAAACTCTTCTGTGTACGCATACTTTCGGTACGTCGTGGGCGACGAGGTCCCAAGCCAGCCCACGAGACTGTACGCATCGGTGGTCGACGCTGTGATGCCGAGGATCTCTCCGACGGTTGAGAAGATATCGATGGTGTTGGTGACGTTTGTCACCTTGCCTCCGTGGACGCTCACGGCGCCGGTGGTGCTGATGCCAGCTGTGCTGCTCTCCTTCGCAATGACGCTTCCGTCGGCGATGATCAGCGGCACGTGAACGCCGCCTTGATAGGTGCTGGCTTTGGAGCGATCGCTCGAGTAGACCTGGCTAACGCTGCCCTCGGTCCCATTGTCGCCGAGGAAGATGATCGTCGTGTTGGCGAGCGTCGTCGTGCTCATGCCCGAGAGGATCTTGCCCATGTACCAGTCGGCGCACTCAAGGGTGCGGTGAAACAGGCTGATCGCGGCTGCTGTGGCCACTACGGGTTGGGGTTGAACCGAGCCGAAGTTGCTTGTTCCGGTAAATTTGGTGGCTGTCCCG
Organism: Myxococcales bacterium; assembly: GCA_023248735.1. Lineage (GTDB taxonomy): Bacteria > Myxococcota_A > Polyangia > Polyangiales > Polyangiaceae > JAHFDX01. The sequence goes on along the minus strand of JAHFDY010000106.1, from coordinate 2,863 downwards.
GCCACTTTGCTGGTTGTTCCGGTTAATTTGCCGGACTGGCACTCCGAGGGCATGTTCGTCGTGTAGGGCGTGTGAGGAGCGTTAAACGCAACGGTCGCCCACCAACCTTGCGGCTGCGTTCCGATCCAAGCGAGCGCGTCTTCGGCGGTCGATTTGGTTACGTATGTGGTCGAGGTCGAATCGGTGCGCCGGCCCGTCTCGTCGATGACAACCTTGCTCCAGCTGTTGTAGTCACCGACCTCGCCTCCAGTGGATCCCGAGAAGTAGTTCCATCCGCGGTCCGTGGGAAGCATGCCCGTGCTGCTGCCCAAGTGCCACTTGCCGAAGAAGCCCTTCTTTGTGCTCGAGCCGGCGGCGGCGAGCTGTTGGGCGAGCGTCGGCACGTCACTTGGAATCGAGTACAGCATCGCCGTACCACCGACGATGTATCCGATGCCGGTGTGCGTCGCGTATTGGCCTGTATAGATGCCTGCACGGGTGGGCGAGCAAACGGGGCTCGACCAGACTTGAGTGAAGCGCACGCCCGCCGAGGCGAGAGAGTCGATCGTGGGCGTTTGGATCGCGCCGTCGGCGTAGCCGTCGTGATCGTTGTCCTCGAGACCATCCGGAGTCTTATTGGCGTTGGCGTCTATGATGCCCGTGCTGCTGGAAACCGTTCGCGTCGCCGTCGCGAGATCGCCAGCAAAAGAGCGAATCTCTTGCGCGCCGACGTCGTCAAAAATGACCAACAGCACGTTACGATGCTTGGTTGGCGACAACGTTGCGGGAGCCGCTGAGGAAAAAAAGGAAACCGACGAAATGAGGCCGGCAGCAACCACGAATGAAAAACGACGCATCCAATCCTCCCCGCTACCCGCGACGTGTCAGGCGCACCCGCGCATAACAAGCTAAGCACAGGTGGCTCGAAGATCTCTTTTTTTGGGGAAAGCAGTGGTGTCGGTGCCTGGTTCCTCACCGGTTCACCCGTCGAGCTCGCCCTAGCTCGTGAACCGATGCCGGTTTCGGTTCTTGAATCGTGATGGTGCAATGGGACTATTTTTTGCGCACAGTGTGCGGCGTGAAAAACGAAATTGAATTTCAACACGATGTGCAAGTGCGCGTAACAATTGAGTAATTTGTGATCAATCCTTGCCGCGTGCCCTTCGCAGTGCTCTCTTTGAAGCATGAAGGGCGAACCCAAAGTCATCGACCTGTTGAACGAGGTACTCACGGGCGAGCTCACCGCCATCAACCAGTACTTCTTGCACGCCAAGATGTGCCTTAACTGGGGCTACAGTCGGCTCGGTCAAAAGATTCGCGCCGAATCGATCGATGAGATGAAACACGCCGATCAATTGATCGAGCGCATCTTGTATCTCGACGGCCTGCCGAATGTGCAGCGCCTATCGAAAGTGTGTGTTGGGCAAACCGTCGTCGAGATGTTCAAGAACGACTACGCCGTCGAGTGCGAAGCAATTCCGCGGCTAAATCGCGGGATTCAGCTCGCGCGCGACATCGGCGATAACGGCACCGAGGATCTGCTCACGCGAATTCTTGCTTCTGAAGAAGCGCACGCCGATTGGCTCGAGTCGCAACTGGAACTCGTCAAGCAAGTTGGCGAATCGAATTATCTCGCGCAACAGATTCGGGATTGAGGCTGCTCTTTTACTGTGTTGGGACGCATGCGAGCTGGTTGTCGGCGCCGACGGTACAATCGCCGCATACGGTCTCTTTGCCCGTGGCGTCGAAATCGCAACCAAAGAAGCCGGACCCGTCCGAGCATTGCGCGGCGAACAGGTACGTTCCGGTTCCGTCAGAGTTCACTCCCATCATGAATCCGCCGTTGTCGTCCTTCGGTCCTTCGTTGCATTCGATCGACCCAGAAGCCCAGAGGTAAGTGATACCAGTTTCGAGATGCGCCCAGTAGATGGTGTCGGGCGTTTCGTCGCCGTTGAAGTCCGCTTCGTACGTGTAAGCCTCGGTTTCCTTAATCGGAACCTGCAGCCTGCCGGCCTTCGGGAGTGAGAGCTTTCCCTTCGATTTCGCGTTGGCTGGCGGAGCGGTGCCGCCGTTTGCCTTGAGTGACAGCGTCGGCAGAACGGTTTTGGGCTTTGGTGCCGCCGCCGGCGTAGCGTCCGTCTTGCGCCCTGCGTCGCTGCTCGTAATGCTGGGTGTTGGTACGGCCAATGAACACGCAGCGACAAGGACGGACGACGAAAGAAGAATGGCAATTGAGCGCATCGTGAGTGACTCCCTTTCTTGGCGGGTTCGATCCCGGCGCAAAAATAATGGGAGAGAGTCACCCAACGGTCTTGTTGACCCGCGACAACTTCCTTACCTCGCCACGCCGTTCGCCACTTCACGGCGTTCAGCTGTCCTTGCCCGGACACTCGGGTAAGGAAGTTTACAGTTCAGTTGGTGAACGATAAGGCAGAGCGCCCCTCTTCTTGATGAAGCCTGCGCCCCGCGTGCCGACGAACACGCCGATGCTTGTGAGCACAGCGGCCAAGACGACCCAGCTGCCGAAGAAGGGGAGCGAGCCCACAAGCGCGTAGATCGCGACGCCGAGGCCGAGGTGTGCGTAGGGGTTCGATGTCTTGTGGCGCACGAGCAACTCGCCTCCAAGTTGCAACAGCGTGACAAGACCGGTGAGCACCCCAAGTGAGAACAGGCAAACGCCAACAATCGCGAAGGGGATGCCGATCACGGTGATGCAGAGCATCACCACGACGAGGATGGCTGCGGGAAGACCGACAACGCCGAGCGCAAGGGCGCGCATCGGGCGGCTCGCAAGTTCAAGGCGCATTATCTCTGCGCGGCTTTTCCCGAGCGCAAGGATGACCACGCCGAAGAGGAACAGAAGCGACGCGTTCGAAACGGTCTG
>JAHFDY010000232.1 GCA_023248735.1 Myxococcales bacterium | reverse complement strand
GGATCAGGAAAAACGCTCGCAGCGTTTTTGTATTCGATTCATCGATTGGTCTCGCTCGCCGCCACGGCATCGCTCGAGGACCGCACGTACGTGATCTATGTGTCGCCGCTGAAAGCGCTCAGCAACGACATCGAGAAGAACCTACGTGGTCCACTCGCCGAGATTGAGGCTCTCGCCAGCGAAGCAGGCGATCCGGTTTCGCCCATTCGCATCGCCGTTCGTACTGGGGACACGCCGAGTCGGGAGCGACAGCTTCAGCTGAAGCGTCCTCCGCACATTCTCATCACCACTCCGGAATCACTTTACGTCCTGCTGACCGCAGAGAAGAGCCGCGCCATGCTCGCGCGCGCCGATACCGTGATCGTTGACGAAATTCACGCCGTTGCAAGCGACAAGCGCGGCGCACATCTCTCTCTTACCCTTGAACGACTCGACCTTCTCGCTGGCAAGAAGTTGCAACGTATCGGCCTCTCCGCAACTCAGAAGCCGATCGAGCTCGTCGCGCGCTTGCTGGTTGGCACCAATGGCATCGAGGCAGGTGGCGCGTGCGCAATCGTCGACCAAGGACACAAGCGCGACCTCGACTTGTCTGTCGAGGTGCCCGATCACGAATTGGTGCATGTTGCAAGTCATGAGATGCGCAACGAAATTTACGATCGCATCGCGCAGCTTGTGAGTGAGCACCGCACCACGATCGTATTCGTCAACACCCGGCGCTTGGTCGAACGCGTGTCGCACTCCCTCGGCGAACGCATGGGTCACGAGAAAGTTGCTGCCCACCACGGGAGCCTATCGCGAGAGGCGCGCTTTTCGTCCGAGCAGGCGCTCAAGAATGGCGACATCCCCGTCATGATTGCAACCGCATCGCTCGAACTCGGAATCGACATTGGGCACGTCGACTTGGTGCTGCACCTAGGCGCGCCACGATCGCTTTCGTCCCTGCTTCAGCGCGTCGGGCGATCGGGCCACTTCTTGGGCGGCAAGCCAAAGGGCATTCTTTTTCCTCTCACGCGAGACGACCTCGTGCAGTCGGTTGCTGCCGTTCGCAGCATTTTTCGCGGCGAGCTCGACGCGCTTGTCGTGCCCGACGGTGCGATCGACATCCTCGCGCAGCAAATTGTGGCAACGGTCGCGAGCCAAGAGATGGGGGTATCTGAACTGTACGCTCAGCTACGTTCCGCATTCCCTTATCGGGCGCTCAGTCGTGAAACGTTTGATGCGGTCATCGAGATGCTCTCGGAAGGGATCTCAACGCGGCGTGGCCGTCGTTCGGCGCTCGTGCATTTCGATCGCGTGAACGGACGGTTGCGAGGCCGGCGTGGTGCGCGTCTTGCCGCGCTGACTGGTGGCGGAGCGATTCCAGACATGGCCGACTACGAAGTCGTCAAGGATCCCGAGGGCGCGTTAATCGGGAAAGTGCACGAAGATTTTGCGATCGAGAGCATGGCCGGCGACGTCTTTTTGCTCGGTAACCATGCGTGGAGGATTCGGCGCGTCGAGGGCGGTCGGGTGCGAGTCGAAGATGCGAGTGGGCGCTCACCCACGATTCCGTTTTGGATAGGCGAGGCACCCGCACGGACCGTGGAGCTTTCGGCGGGTGTTGCAGCGCTCCGTCAAGACATTGTCAACAAAATTGATAAGACGGGCGACGAGGCGACCGTGACATGGCTTGCCGAGGAGGGGTGCGTGTCTCGTCAAGGCGCGGAGCAGATCGTTCGGTATGTTGACGAAAGTCGCCGTTCGCTCGGTGCGATGCCGACGCAGCAGCGGATCATCGCGGAGCGCTTTTTTGACGAAGCCGGCGGCATGCAACTCGTGCTCCACACACCATTTGGTGGTCGCATCAATCGGGCGCTTGGCCTTGCGCTGCGAAAGCGATTTTGCGTGTCGTTTGACTTCGAGCTTCAGGCGGCGGCGACTGACGACGGCGTCGTACTCTCGCTCGGGGAGGCACACAGTTTTCCGCTCGAGAACGTGTTCGCCATGTTGCGACCAAGTCGCGTGCGAGAAGACTTGATTCAAGCGGTGCTCGCATCGCCGATGTTCACCAATCGATGGCGGTGGAACGCGACGCGATCGCTTGCGATCTCGCGACACAACGGTGGCAAGCGCGTTCCGATCGCGATTCAAAGGATGCGCGCGGAAGATCTGATGGCGGCTGTATTCCCGGAGCAAATCGCTTGCGGAGACAACCACGTCGGACCCATTGAGGTGCCCGATCATCCGCTTGTGAATGAGACAATTGAGAACTGTCTGCATGAGGCGATGGACATCGACGGCTTTCTCGACGTCCTTCACCAAATCGAGAGCGGCGCGATCGAAACCATCGCGATCGAGACCGCAGGACCGTCTGCGCTCTCCCATGAAATTCTGAATGCGAATCCATACGCGTTTCTCGATGATGCACCTCTCGAAGAGCGGCGTGCGCGAGCCGTCTCGCTGAGGCGAACAGACCCCGATCTTGCCGCCGGAATTGGCGCGCTCGACCCAGCAGCCATCGCTGAGGTGAGGCGCCAAGCGTGGCCCGACGTGCGTGACCCTGACGAGGTGCACGACGCGCTTCTTTCTTTGGGCCTTGTTCCTTTGTCATACGTGGAGGCGTGGGCCGACCACCTTTTGGTGCTTCGGCATGCGGGAAGGGTGCAATCGATCGAGCGAGGTGGTCGATCGTTCGTGGTTGCGACGGAGCGTTTTGAGAAAGTTCAACAACTTGACTATCTGCTCGTCATCGCTCGCGGGTGGATGGACGCGATTGGGCCCACAACTGCGTCGTTTCTTGCAGACCTATTGGCATTTCCCAGAGCCGACGTCGAAGCGGCGCTTGTTCGGCTCGAGTCGGCGGGCAACGTGATGCGGGGAACCTATACGCAGCCAAGGAAGGACGAGATCGAGTGGTGTGAACGAGGCCTTCTCGCGCGTATCCATCGCTTGACCCTTGGGCGCCTCCGCAGCGAGATTGAGCCTGTCTCACAGGCTGACTTCATGCGATTTCTCTTTCGGTGGCAGCACGTTGCGAAAGGCACCAACCTTCATGGGCGACGTGGCGTGCAGCAAGTGATCGAGCAACTCCAGGGGCTCGAGTTGACGGGGCCCGCTTGGGAGACGAGCGTTCTTCCCGCGCGCATTGAGAACTACGATCCGGCCGATCTCGAGCAGCTTTGCCTCTCGGGCGAAGTCACGTGGGGTCGCTTGTGGCTTGGCCGCGCCCCTGAGGAGGACGAGACGCGAGCACGCCGCCGCTCGGCCCCGACGCGCGCTGCACCGCTCGCGTTTGTGCTGCGAGAATCGCTTCCCGATTTGCTCGAATCAGTACCATCGCTTGACGATTGGCTTGGCGCGCTCTCCCCGCGAGCGCATGACGTGTACCAGTTCCTTGGCGCGCGTGGAGCATCGTTTCTCGCTGACATCGCGCGTCACCTAAAGGCGTTGCCGACACAAGTGGAAGACGCCCTTTGGGAGCTCGTGGCTACGGGTCTCGTGACGGGCGACGGCGTTGCGGGGTTGCGCACGTTGCTCCTTTCCGAGCAGAAGCGGCATCCAAAGCCGCGTGCGCTTCGGGCGATTGCACCGGCGCGACGCCTCATGCCGCTCGGGCGGTGGTCTCAGTTGCGTGCCATTGGTGGTGAATTGCCGCACGTCGAGGTCGACGTTCTGGCGGTCAGTCAAGCGAAACGGTTGATTCAGCGCTACGGGGTCCTCTTTCGCGAACTCTGCTCGCGGGAGAAGTTGCTTGTCTCGTGGCGTGCAATTCTTATCGCATTGCGTCGGCTTGAAGCCCGTGGCGAAGTTCGGGGCGGGCGCTTTGTCGCGAGCTTCGTCGGTGAGCAGTTTGCGCTCCCGGAAGCCGTCGAACCGCTGCGCGCGAGTCGTCGCGACAAGACATCAGAAGACGTCACCATCATCGCTGCCGCCGATCCGCTGAACCTCGTCGGGATTGTAACGCCCGGTGAGCGCATTTCGCCCCTATCGACCGACATGGTCGTCTATCGAAACGGCATTCCGGTTGAGGTTGGTCCCCTCGGCGAGGTGCGAAGCCGGCTTCAATCGCGCGCCCACGGCGCGTGACGCGAGTACCAGAGGAGGGACTTGAACCCTCACGCCCGTAAGGACGGCGGATTTTGAATCCGCTGCGTCTGCCAATTCCGCCACTCTGGCCTGAGTGACCCGCCTAACTAGCACCATCCTCGCGCGGTTGGGAAGTGCGTTGCCGCGCGATCCGCTACCCAAACTACTTGTCTCATAAGCACGTTACCTGCGGTTAGTGGCTTATCGCCATTTATCGGATTAGTGACCCGTCGTGAGTCTTGACCAATCGTGCCAATACACAATACTTGGTATTGGTTCTCTTCGATCCAACGGAAAGCCGAGACAAATGCCGAAATCCCTTCAAGAATCAATCGAGGCGCTCGCGTCACAGTTTGCGCGAGACCTCCTTTCGGTACTGCGCAACGCATCGCTCGAAGAGTTGTCTCAAGTCACAGCGGAGGCGCACCGCACGGGAGGGCGTCGGGCTGGGCGACGTCGTGCCGACGGCGACATCGTCGGTGTTCCGAAGGGTAAGCGTACAAAGACGGGACGCCTTTCGCGCAGAAGTGCGGACGACATTGGCGCGATGGTATCGAG
>JAHFDY010000105.1:14313-17088 GCA_023248735.1 Myxococcales bacterium | reverse complement strand
TCGAACCACCCGCAACGGCCGCTAGATGCGCGGAGCCGCCGCTCGATTGTGTTCGATGGACTGTCGGTGGCGGTTGCTCCACGCGCACGCGTTCACCGTCGCCCGGAGAAACCGAAGAGCCGGGGCTTGTGGCAGCCGCCGGTACTTCCGTGTGTCGGGATACGCGCATCGCGAGATACGGCAGCATTCCCGCATTGATCGAAAAACTCGAAACGGACATCGGAACCTAACTCCTTGGCACGTTCATGTTGAGAACAAAGTCATCCGCAAGGCGATAAGAAGGGGTGGACGGTCAGCCATCAACCTTAAGAGTGTCATTGGCTCCCGAAAGGCCACCGCTCTTCCATGGATCGGCATTGCTCGCGTAGAGCTTTGCCTGCCATGAGGGCGTAGGCGGAGGTTGCTGCCACGCCGCCGAATCCTCGGCATCCGGAGCGGGCTCCGCATCTGGCTCTGGGTCGGATTTGGAAGCGACTTCGGCGTCCGACGTGGGCTCCGATTGTATCAGAGACGTGGGCTCAGGGAGCGCATTGGCATCTTGGAAGCACTTGGCGTCGCTGCCCTTCGCATCTTGCAAGCGTTTGGGATCGTGCGTCGACTTTGAATCTTGCGAGGGCTTGGGCTCCTGCAAGGGTTTCGGTATGGGTTTGGATTCGGGTTTCGACACCTGCGAGGGCTTCGGTTTCGGCGCCGCTTTTGCCCGCAGGGCGGATGCTTGGGCCGCAGTTGTGGAAGCCGCGAAATTGGCGTCTAACGCTGCCTGCTGGGCGAACTGAGTTGCGTCTTGCGCACTCGAATGGGTGAGCGAAGCGACCGCCGGACGAAGCGGCGCGTTCTTAAGCGGAGCGCTCAAAGGAGGTCGGCTCGTCCTGGCTTCATCGCTGGGCGAGACCGAAGCGCTTGGCGCTTCAGACAGCTCCGCGGGTCGCAGCGTCCGCATCGCAAGATACGGCAGCATTCCCGCCTTGAATGAAAACCCAGACACAGACATTCTCGCCACAACTCCTTCGACGATGGAGGGCACAAAGAAAGCTGAGTGGAAGTTCGCTAAGAACGCTTCCCGCAAGTCTAGGTCGATAAATCGATGTCTACAGCGAGAGTGAGCGGTCCCTCTCGCTGAAACCTTAGCGACTATCTCTCGATTCTTTTTCTCACGCCCATTCTCAACCGTGGCGGAGCTGAGCCGTACCTCGTCATTTGGTAAGAAACTTGACCTTGTTGAGTTCAGGCAAGTTGACCCCCGCGGGATAGCCGTAGCTGACCCAGCGCGTGAACCTCGGATCCGCCTCATTGTCCGTTGGCGCATAGGTTGCGGGGCCGCCCCAGCCCCAAACGGTCACTCCGATTTGGCCATCGCGTGCTGGATTTGCGCCCGTGACGCGAGACTCGATGACGTGCACGCCATTGTCGCAACCATTCTGTCCAACGAAATTGCCGCTCGAAAGATCGATGCGCGTGTACTGATAAGTCGACGAGCCCGAGATGCTCCCCCATTGTGCGAGTCTGCCCGCGCAGTCGAGTGTGACCTCAGGGAACTCACCCGTCTCAGCGTCGCGCTTGCGCACGATGACGAGATTTGTTTCGGGGTAGGTGGGGTCGGTAAAGAACGTGTAACGACCGGTGTACTGTTGGGGTGCAACGACGTTGACGAACTCGGCGTCGCCTTCGCCATCGTAGGGTTCGCCGCCTGTCATATAAGAGGCGAGGTAGAAAGGGTGATCGCTGTCTTGGCTGCGAATGACAAACGGCCCGGGTCCGTTCGTTTCAAGCACTTGGCCCGCGTTCAGTTTGGTCGGCGCGTTGAGGGGTGACGCGCCTTCGTAACTTAGGGTGGTACCATTGACCACGCCGACAATTCGCCAGGGGACGCTCTCTTCGGTGCGTTTGTCTCGGCTCCTGTAACGCACGGCAACGTATTCGTTTGCCAGCGCGCGCACAGGCGGGATCATCTGGTGTGCGGTATCGGCACGTCGTCTGCTGATGGGAACATTCATGAGGGTGGCCCCACCGATGAGCCCGACTGGCTTCGTTGACTCGATGGCGCTGCCCGTCAGTTCGACGTCCTGTGTAAATTGCAGGTATTGGCCCCGATCGACGCTATACGTTACGGGCACGCGCGCAGCGCTCGGGCCGAGGCCGCCGCCGCCCTTGATCGCGGTGGTCGGCAGGATGGTCACCTGCGTTCCGTCTTCCTTGCCGATGATGGCCATCGTAGGTCCGAGTCGTGTTTCGGTGAAGTTGCTTGGCTTTGGGTAAGCGTTGACGGCGACGTAGTTGTCACCCCAAACATTGGAGGGAAGCAGCAGCGTGGCCGAAGTAACGCGTGCGCGCCCTGCGCCAAAGGGAAGCATCTGGTAGGCGACAACCGGTACGTTCGACGTGATGCGAAAGGCAGTCCCGATACCCGTTCCGTGCACAGCCGGGTCACCGACGTAGGCCGGGGTAACGCCGGTGGGGCAAGCGGCGAGCTTACGAGGCGCCGAAGGATCGCGGTCGTTTTCTGCCTCGGGATCGCGCGCGAGAAAGAGAACGGCGACGCGATCTTTTGGAAGGCCTGCGACGGCGTCATAGGGCGCGTACTTTACGTTCGTTCCGGTGCCTGTAGGCATTCGCGCAAATTGATCGATCGGAAGCGCAGCACCTCCGCGGGTGACTTCGAGGCGAGCGGGCTCGCCGCTGTCCCATTGGTTGACAACCCACACCGCGAAGCAGGCGCCGGTCGCTTGCGGTGTCGTGTCGATATTGACCGCGTAGAAGTCGCACCCATTGGACGTG
>JAHFDY010000105.1:0-14303 GCA_023248735.1 Myxococcales bacterium | reverse complement strand
TGGACGTGTCGTTGCCGAGGGCATTGACGCAAGGGTTGACGCATGCGGCGCCATTCGTCGTCTGTTGGCATCGTTCCAGCGAGCCACACTGATACACCCGCTGCTCGCATTGGTAGACGTACCCAAGGTCGTTCGTGACACAGTAGCTGGGCCTCCCGCAATCCACCGAGACGTCGAGCGCGCCGCCTTCACGAATTGGCGAGATCGACGCGTCCGTATCCGCCAAGTCGGGCGCGTAGAGGCCCGATCGCGCGCCGCATGCAACGGCGATCACAAGCAGCATGGCAGTAGCGGAGCGACGAGGAAGCAAGCTCATCGCGCTTGAGCATATCGTTGTGCGGGTGCTCAATGCAGCCTAACGAGGCGTCTCGAACACACTTCGGCAGCCGTGCTGAATCTAACGGCCCCCACTCGCACCTAACGTGCACCTAACTAAGCGCGAGCATGCGGTCGATGGGCAAGCGCGCGCGTTCGATCAGTTCTGTCGGCATTTCAAGCGCCGGGGTCAGGTCGCGCAGCGACAGGTACACCTTTTCGAGCGTGTTCATCTTCATGAAGGGGCAATCATTGCACGCGCAATTGCCCTCAGGTGGCGCTGGGATGAACACTTTGTCCGGCGCCTTCTTCTGCATTTGATGCAAGATCCCCGCTTCTGTGGCGACAATGAACTCGTGCTTCGGGCTCGATGTTGCATAGTTGAGCAACGCGGTCGTTGAACCGATGAAATGCGCGTGCTTGAGCAGCGGCTCTTCGCACTCCGGATGCGCGATGACTTCAGCTTCGGGGTGGCGAATCGTCAAGGCGATTAACTTTCGTTCGCTGAACGTTTCGTGGACGATGCAGCTGCCCTGCCAATGGACCATTTTGCGGCCCGTTTTTTTCTCGAGATAGCGTCCGAGATTCTTGTCGGGTGCAAACAGGATGGTCTTTTCGGGCGGGATGCTCGCGACGATCTTCTCGGCGTTGGATGAGGTGCAAATGATGTCGGAAAGCGCCTTTACTTCCGCCGAACAGTTGATGTACGTGATCGACACCGCGCCGGGATGCATCGCGCGCCACGCGGCAAATTTGTCGGCCGGGCAGCCATCCGCGAGCGAGCAACCAGCGGCCATGTCGGGCACAACGACCGTCCGCTTCGGATTCAGAATCTTCGCAGTCTCGGCCATGAAGTGCACGCCCGCGAAACAGATCACGTCGGCATCCGTTTTCTTCGCCGCCTGCGCAAGCGCGAGTGAGTCACCCAAAAAGTCGGCCAAATCCTGAATCTCTCCCTCTTGATAGTAGTGCGCGAGAATGACCGCGTTGCGCTCTCTCTTGAGGCGCATGATCGCATCGGCGAGGTCAAGCGAAGGATCGATCGCGGCGCGGGAATCCACAAGCGGGAGAGACATGTGCCGATCGTAGTGCCGTCAATCGCGAGTGGCTAGGCCCCCGACAGAGGCTAGACCTGTGGCTTCGTCAGCAGCCGATCGGTTAGCGCATCTCCGAGTGTCTCGCGCATCAACTTTTCGACGATGCGTCCCAGCTCAATGCGCGCTTCCTCGCTCTCGAAAATGAAGCGAACACCCATTCCGGCAGGTTGGTCCACTGTGGCCTGAGGCGGCGTCACGATCCAGCGCACCTCTCCCCGAAGCGCCAATTGCTCCGGATGGTCGGGTAGGGTCATCTGGAACATGAACTCGGTTCCGATCGGAAGCGGATGCGGCGTTTCGACGAACGTACCGCCCTGCGAAATGTTGCGGGCGTAGTCACGGATGAACGCGTTCTTCCGCGTATAGTCGACGCGTAAGGTGATCGGCGTTCGGTATTGTGCGCGGCGCTCTGACACAACGTAAGTCTAGCTGACGGACGCGGGCCAGGACGAATTGATCGCCAGTGGCCTGCGCATACCGATACGCTCCCCAACCTCATGCTTAGCGAAGAGCTCGTCCGTCGCGTGCGTCAAATGCCGGCTCGGCTGCATTCGGTCGCGACGCTGTTTTTGCGGGACGGGATGTGGCGACGCACGAGTCCTCGCGGAATGTTGGTGATCGCGCGAACCCTCGCCAAGCGAGCGATGAATCCGACGCTGATTTACAGGATCCACGCCGCGAACAGTCCGAATCATCCTGCGCTCATCTGTCGCGGTACAGCCCTTCGGTACGCCGAAGTCGATACACACATGGACGCGGTCGCGGGGTGGCTGAACGCGCAAGGTATTGCCCGTGGCGATCGCGCCATGCTCTTCATGCGCAACCGATCCGAGTACGTCATCGTGCAGGGCGCAACGACGCGCGCCGGTTGTGGTTCGGTCAGCGCATCATGGCGTTCGACGCCCGCCGAGCTCCTGTACCTGCTTTCAAACTCGAAGGCGAAGGCCGTGTTTTTCGAAGCCAGCCTCATCGCTACGATCGCGGCGGTCCGAGCGTCGTGCCCCTGGGTGGAGCATTGGGTCGCGCTCGATGGCGCACTTGACGACTGCACGAGTTACGAATCGATCATTCTTCGCGGTGGCGACTACGTCATCGCAAAGGGCAGCGACGAGGACGCGGCGGTGCTCATTTACACGTCAGGCACCACCGGCAACCCGAAGGGAGCCGTGCGCAGGTTCCCGCGGGACGCCGTCTTTGGTGCGATGCAGTTCATCGCGGAGACACCGATGTCTTGCAACGACGTGCACCTTGTCACTTGCCCGCTCTATCACTCGACGGCTTTTGGTTTCAGCGCGTTTACGCAGCTTCTCGGCGGCTCTGTCGTCATCATGGACGAGTTCAAACCTGAAGCGTTTCTCGAGCTCGTCGCCAGGCATCGTGTGACGACCACGGCGCTGGTGCCAACCATGTTGCATCGCATTCTTGCGCTCGGCCCCGACGTGCTTCGTCGTTACGACACGTCGTCGTTGCGGGTGATCTTCAGCGGCGGCGCGCCGTTGCCGGGGCCTCTTGGGCAAGCCGTGATGAACCACTTTGGCGACGTCCTATTCAACTTCTATGGAGCGACCGAAGTCGGACTCGTCACGCTTGCCAAGCCGGAAGACTTGCGTGCGGAACCAACGACGATCGGTTGCGTGGTGCCGGGCAATGAGGTCAGGTTACTTGACGATGCTGGCGACCTCGTTCAGGAAGGTCAAGTTGGTGAGCTATTTGTGCGCAACTCGACGCTCGTTGAGGGCTATCACGACGACAAGTCGGCGACCGAAGCGAGCATGCGCGACGGCTTCTTCAGCGTCGGCGATCTCGCGCGCTGTGATGAGCTCGGGCGCTACTACATCGAGGGTCGCAAGCGCGACATGGTCATCTCAGGAGGCGTGAACGTCTACCCTGCCGAGGTCGAAGGCGCGATGGAGCGCCACCCGGCGATCGTCGAAGTCGCAGTGGTGGGAGTGCCTGATCAAGAATGGGGCGAGCTCGTCCGCGCCTTTGTGGTCCTGCGAGACGGTATCGAGCTCAGCGTCGAGGACCTTAAGCTATGGTGTCGGGCTGAGCTTGCCGGGCCCAAGGTGCCGCGACAATTCGTGTTTCTCGAGGCGCTGCCGCGCAATCCCACTGGAAAAGTGCTCAAGCGTGAACTTCGGGAGCGGAGCACGAGCGGCTCAAGTCAGAGCTAATAGACGCCAAAGCGGCCGCCATCCGGCGCAGTCCCCCACGTTGCGCAATGGCGCACACGCGCTAAGAACTAGGCCATGCGAAATGTCTCGTTCTCCCTGTTCTTGGCTGCGGTAGCCGGCTCTGCCGTCGTCGCGTGCAGTGCCACTCCCGAGAATCGCTTTGCGAACGACGCTTCAACGCCCGGTGAATCGACGGGCGACGGCGGTCAGGTGCTCGGCAGCGGAGGCGGAGACGAAGACACAGCGTGCAAGAAGATGGACCTCGTGTTCGTCATCGACAATTCAGGATCAATGGGTGAGGAGCAAACCAACCTTAAGGCGAATTTCCCCAAATTTGTCACCGTGTTGAACAACTTCAAGACCAAGAGTGGCGATCCTGTTGATTACCGCCTTGCGGTGACGACGACAGGCGTAAGCGCGCATCTCGAAACGATCGCTGGTGCCGCGGATCAGGTCGGCGACGACGGTGCGTTTCGGAAGACGTCAGGCATGACGCACGCGTGGCTCGAACGCAGTGATGCGAAGCTGACGACACTCTTTCAAACGATTGCGGCCGTTGGGACGGACGGGCCTTCGTACGAGATGCCGCTCGAAAGCAGCAGGTTGGCGCTTCGCGAGCAACTCAAGAAATCGAACACGGGTTTTCTCCGCGACGACGCGCTGCTCGGTGTTGTCTTCCTGACCGATGAAGAAGACTGCTCGACCGCTTCGCGAACGATTGGATCGGTCTCCAATCCGATCTCGAGCATGGGCAAGTGCACGGGTTCTCAAGAGGCAACGAGCAAATATGTGAGCTTCTTCGATACGCTCAAGCAAGGGCGAGAGCGCTGGGCGACGGCTGTGGTCGCAGGACCAGGACCAGGCTCTTGCAGCTCAACTTTCGGCACTGCCGCCGAGGCGCCAAGACTCAAGGCATTCGTGAGCGAGGTTGGCGCGACGGCGGTCTTTAGCTCGATTTGCGACGGTGACCTGGCGGGCGCCCTCACCAAGGCTCTCAGCACGTTCGATGTCGCCTGCCAGAATTTTGCGCAAGCGCATTGAGTTTGTGTCGGGGATCGCGTTTCGCGTGGAGTACCGGACGTGACCACCCATTTATCGCTTTGGCTGGTGCCACGGCGGCGTGTCGCGAGGAGCCGTGTGTCATCCTGAGCGAAGCGAAGGACCCCCTCAGCCGAGGAGGAATAGGAGTCGTGCGTTACGCGCGCCGGGCGACGGTCACGACTTGGAAGCCGAGCAACTCCGGCCAGGCCTGGCAGACGCGTGCTTCCGCAGGTTCGACGAATCGCGAGTAAATTTGAAACATCTTCGACTCGCCCAGCGAAAGATGCTCGCCTTGGTCAACGTTCTTGTCGAATAGCTTTCGCAAGAGAGGCGCCATCGATTGCACGAGCGAAGGCGTACACGAGTCGCCCGAAACCTCGAGTCCGACATAACGAAGGAGCTCGTGAATGGTGTGCCTTGTATAAAATCGGAGGTGGGTTCGGTCGTAGAGGCCCGACCAGGCATAGTCGAAGGAACCCATCAGCGTGCGGACGCGGTTGTACCAAACGCCGTAGTTGGGTACCGAAATGATCCATACGGCGTTACGAAGTGGTAGGGCACTCGTGAGCTCGCGCAGGAAGAGAACCGGGTCGGGTATGTGCTCGAGCACGTCTGAAAGGACGACCGCGTCGAAATCGTCAGCGCGGGTCTTCGCGAGATAACTTGAAGTATCGCCGTGGTGCAGTTCGTCGAAGGCTTCACGCGCCAGAATTGCCGCATGTTCATTGGGTTCGACACCCACGAGGTGCGCGCGATGGTGCCTCGCACGAACGGCGCGTGCATTCGCACCCGCGCCGCATCCTACGTCGAGAATGCGTGCTGACGGCTTCGCGGACAAGACGTATCGGTCGAGGAGCGTGAGCAATACCTCGTTCGGCCGTTCGAGATACGAGTACGAGGTTTGCTGAAGGTCGAGTGGAAAGCGTGTCGACGATAGGGCCACGATGAGATCTCTAATCGCTCTTTCTTGCTCCCGCCAGCTTGACTCCTGGTCGCGTTCGGCGCGTCATATGGTGCATGCCCGAAACGGTATTTTCAAAGATCATGCGTGGCGAGATTCCCTGCCACAAGATCTATGAGGACGAGCTCGTTTTTGCGTTCCTCGATATTGGCCCGCTGAGCCGAGGACACGTGCTCGTGATCCCGAAAGAGCCGGCCGTCACGCTCGATGCTTTGAGCGATGAATCGTCAGCGGCCATCGGTAGGGTTCTTCCACGCCTTTGCCGAGCCGTGAAAAAAGTAACTGGGTGCGATCAGTATAACGTTCTGCAAAACAACGGTCCGCTCGCCCATCAGGCCGTATTTCACGTCCACTTTCATGTTATTCCGAAGCCGAACAGCGACGAAGGCCTCGGTGTTGAGTGGCCCTCGGGGAAGCTCGATCACGCGTCCGCACCCGCTCTTGCAGCCGGAATTGCTGCGGCGCTCTCTTCGTAACCGTGGAAGCGCGTGCCTTGATGAGCGGTTGGGCGATTTACCAAGCGACAAAGAAGAAAAACGATTTCTTCTTCAACACCTTCGTGATGCGCCCGATTGCAGGGTACGTGGTGGCGCTTCTGGCGAAAACCAACGCGACGCCAAATCAAGTGACGCTCCTTAGCCAGATCGTGTTTGTCGCTGCCTCCGCGGTGCTCGGCGCGATGCCGACCTTTGCGGGCGGTCTCCTTGCGGTTGGGTTGATCGAGCTCAGTTATTGCTTCGATTGCGTGGATGGCATGCTCGCTCGCCACAAGAAGATCGCGTCGAAGACCGGGCACTTGTTCGACTTCTTCACCGATGAGTCGAAGGCGCTCATGCTCGTCGCCGCCACGTCCATACGGCTCTTTCGCACCGGTGGTTTTGGCGGTGATGGTCGCGTGTGGGCGGCGCTCGATTTTCGTTTCCTGCTCGCCGGGATCGTGTTTGTTTTCGTTGTCGCATCGGCAACTTCGTTGACCAATTTTGTTCGGCGCCCTGAACTGAGCGGGCGCGAGCAACAGGTTGAAGCCCACTACGAGACCGCTCCTCCCGCTGGGCCGAAGAGTCTTGCGGGTCAGGCGGGTTCGGTTGTCTTCGGTGCGCTGCGGCTGGTGACGCACTACCCGAGTCACATCGTGATCGTCGCCGCGCTAGGTCGATTCGATGTCTTCTTTTGGGCGTACGGAGGGCTGCACGTTCTTTACTTGGCGCGTGGATGGTTGGGCCTATTCATGCGTTTCGGTGTGCGCAGGGAATAGATCCCGCCACAAGCTGCTCGAGGAGGCTCGAGCGTCTCACTCCGTTCGCACGACCGAGCTAGTTGTCCTTAGCACCCGCCGTGATCCACGCCGCGACTGTGTCGCGATCGCCCTGCGGAAGAAGCGCCATGCCGAACGGCATGCTGACGCCGCACGGTTGGGTCCCTGAGATCTTCATGTGGATCAAGCTCGTTGAAGGACTATTGGCATTGACGCGCTTCAGGCCAGTGGCCCCTAAGGCCCCGCATGCACTTCCCGCGGCGTTCACGCCGACGAGCGCGGCGTAAGCCTTGGTTTTTGTGCTCATGTCGAGGCCACTTTGATGGGTTGGCGAGTTGTGACAGGTCGTGCACTTCGTCGCGATGATGTTGTTGTAGACGAACCCAAAAGTGTTTTGTGTGGGCTGCCCGTCTGTGGGAGGAGATCCGTCTGTTGGCGGAGGCTGACCGTCCGTCTGCGCGTCTGTGGTCGCGTCCTTTACGGCCTGCGCGTCCGTCGTTACGTCCGCCGGCGGAGGCGTTACGTCCGCAGTTGGCGTCCCGTCCGTAGCAGCATCGAGCGTGGCATCCGGGCTTCCCGTTGCGTCGGTCGTTGCGTCGACCCCGCCGTCGTCAACTTGAGCGACCGCGTCGCGTCCTGCGTCTTTCGTCGCCGCCCCCGGGTCCTCTGAGCACGCCGAAGCCAATGCAAGTGCGAGTGCAGTACATGTCGATGCAAAAAAGCTCTTCATCGTTTCGGTCTCCATCCTGCTCTAAGGTGTTACGGAACGATTTTGCACTACTTGCCTCCGATCGCAGAAAACTGTTCATTTTGCAAATAACCGCGGCCCTGCGATACGGCTTCGATATTCGCTCCTCGCGCGGCGTATGCAGGCGACATCGCGCTTGCTTCCTTACAGACGTCGCTGATGTCGACCAGCTCCAAGCAGTCTCAGGTAGCCTTCACCTAAAGACGAATGGTCTCGTGCGACAACAAACTTGAGTGGACCTCACGCGGGCATGTCTAATTGCAGATCGCATGGGTCGCGCAGGCGTGGACATTTTCTTCTTATGGACGGGGGAACTTCATGCGCAAACGACAGAGCATCCTTCTGCTGGTTATGGTGAGCGGTTTCGTTGCGTGCGCGGGTAGGAGCCTGGACGCCGATACGTTGTTCAACGAACTTGACGATAAGCTCGATTCCGGCTCAAGAACCCACGACAGCGCGACGACAGATGTGGCGCATCCCTCCCCGGACGTGCACGTCTTTGACGGCGGCGCCTCTGACGTTTGGACGACGGTTGATGGCAATGCTCCCGACGTTCAAGTCGTGGATGCTCAAGTCGTGGATGCTCAAGTCGTGGATGCTCAAGTCGTGGATGCTCAAGTCGTGGATGCTCAAGTGGTCGATGCTAACGTTCCCGACGTTTGGACGGTCGTTGACGCGAACGTCGTCGACGGCGCGAAACCCGACGCGTCGGATGGAGGCACGAAGGACGCCTCGAAACCGGACGCAACCCCCACTGAGAACTCCAACGCCGCATGCAGCGATGGCTTCGACAACGACGGCGACGGCTTCGCTGATTGCTATGACTACGACTGTTGGAAAGACCCGGTTACCGTCTGCAGCAAGACGGAAAGCACCAACGCGAGTTGCAGCGATGGCATCGACAATGACGGCGACGGCTACACGGACTGCGACGACTACGGCTGCTCCAAGAACGTCGCGGTGACCGTTTGCAACAAAGACGCTGGAAAGAACGACGCGCAATGGTGGGCCGCATGGGGGGACGGCGGTTCTCCATAACGCGAGGCGGCCCGCCACGACCATCGCTACGAAATCACGTGAACACGGATCGAGTTCGTGTTGCCGCTCACTCCGATAGGCGCGCCGAACACCATCACGACGCGTTCACCTGGCGATGCGAGGCCGGCGGACATGAGATCACCCGAGCACCAGTCAACCAACTTGTCGGTATCGTGGAGCATCGGCATCTCACGCGGTACGACGGCCCAATTGAGTGCCAACCGCCTGCGTGTTTTCACGTTCGGTGAGTACGCAATGATCGGAACGTTCGGCCTTGCGAGGCTTACGGTCATCGCGCTCTGCCCGGATTCGGTGAACGCAACGATGTACTTGGCGCCTAGCTCACGCGCGGTGTTGCACGCACCCCTCGCGATCGCTTCGGCAACGCTCGTCGCCCGGGTCACGTAGGGGGCACTCTCGAAAAAGGCGCTCGATTCCGCTTCAATCGCGATGCGGCTCATCATCGCTGCCGCGAGCGCTGGATAGTCACCAGTTGCGGTCTCACCGGAGAGCATGAGCGCGTCGGTTCCCCAAAACACCGCGTTCGCAACGTCGCTGGCTTCCGCGCGCGTAGGGCGGGTCGACTTCGTCATCGACTGCAGCATCTCTGTCGCGACAATGACGGGTCTGCGAACACGTCGTGCGACGCCGAGGATTTGACGTTGAATTACCGGAACGCGTTCGGGCGGAAACTCGACACCGAGGTCACCACGAGCAACCATCACACCGTCGGATGCGGCAACGATGCTCTCGAGGTTTTCCACGGCATCGGGTGTTTCGATCTTCGCAACAATGGGTGTCGGTGCGCCCCATGCCTGGCAGATTTCCCTTACGAGACGCAAATCGTCAGCTTTCCTGACGAACGAGAGCGCGATGTAATCGATGCCGAGCGATAGGCCAAAGAGAAGATCTTCTTTGTCCTTTTCGGTGAGCGCGCCGCCGCGCATCGATTTGCTAGGCAGGTGAACGCCAATGCGGTCTCGCATCCCACCGCCCTGCTCGACGAAACACACAACTTCGTTTCCGTCTACGTTGCGAACGACCAGCACGATTTTGCCGTCGTCGAAGAGCACCCGATCGCCCACGTGGACGTCCGCTGCGAGCCCTTCTCTGGGTATTGGGATGCGGCGCTCGTCGGTCGATTCCGTTCCCTCGAAGAGACGAATCTCGCAGCCAGCGGGTAGGTCGAAACGTTGCGGAAACTTCCCGGTGCGGATCTTTGGGCCGCAAAGATCCTGAAGCGCAGCGACACTTTTGCGCTTTACGTCGCTAGCCGCGCGAAGCCGCGCAAAACGAGCACCGTGCTCTGCATGGCTGCCGTGCGAAAAGTTGAGCCGCCCGACGTCCATTCCCGACTCGATGAGCGCCTCAAGCCCACTCTGGGCATCGCACGCGGGGCCGAGCGTGCAAACCAGCTTGGCGCGTCTGAGGATGGTCATCGCGCTCGAGGATACAACCTTGCGTAGGGGCAGCGTCACGCGATATGTGGCAGGCATGCCTGTTTCTCGCGACGCGAAAGGCCAGCTTCTCCTTGGCACTGTGCCTCTTAGGCAACTTGTGGATGACGCTCGGTGGACCACTCCATTCTATGCATACGATCTGGACGCCATTGTTGCCGGCGCACGGTCGCTAGACAGAGCCTTCGGCCGGGCACCGCACTTGGTTTGCCTTGCGATTAAGGCGAATACGGCGGGGCCCATACTCGAAGCGCTCGGACGGCTCGGTCTTGGCGCGGATGTGGTGAGTGGCGCGGAGCTTTCGGTTGCGACGCGCGCCGGCATACCTCCAGAACGCATCGTCTACAGTGGCGTCGCCAAGCTGGATGCGGAAATCGACAAGGCCATCGGCCTTGGAAATCGGGGAATTTTGGCGCTCCAGCTCGAGAGCCTCGAGGAAATCGCGCGAGTTGAGGCGCGCGCCAAAGCGTCCGGCCGGACGGCAAGGGTGTCGATTCGCATCAACCCCTCACTCAAGCGCGAATTGTTATCAACGCATGATCACATTGCGACGGGACACGACGAAGCCAAGTTTGGTGTCCCACGTGACGACGTCCGGGAGGCCGTGCGTCGCGTAGGTGCTTCCCCGATGTTGAACCTGGTGGGGTTCAATTTTCACATTGGCTCCCAACTCACTGAGGTCGACGGTTATCGCGAATCTGCGGCGTTGCTCTGTCAGATCGCGCAAGACGCGATTGCCGGCGGGTGCAATTCGCTTGAGTTCCTCGACACCGGTGGGGGGTTTGGCATCGACTACGGTTCGGGGTGCAGTGTTACTCCAGACGACTTCGTGGCTGTGGTCGTCCGCGAATTTGAACGCACTAACCTGGGCCATCTCACCATGGTGGTGGAACCTGGTCGCGCGATCGTCGGCGCGCACGGAGTCTTGGTTGCCCGCACCGTGCAAACGAAGGTGGCCGGTCACTGCCAGTGGATCATCATTGACGCCGGTATGAACGACCTCATTCGACCGGCGCTCTATCAAGCGCGTCACCGTATTGTACCTATCGATGATCACAATGGCCCTACCGAGTCCTGGGTCGTTGTTGGCCCCGTATGCGAGAGTTCAGACGACTTCGGAGCGCACGAGCTTCCGTCAAAGGCGCCAAGCGCGGTAGCCATTCTGGATGCCGGGGCCTACGGTTTCACGATGGCGAGCCAGTACAACGGTCGCGCGCTGCCCGATGAGCTCTTCATCTCGAACGGCGCGGTCGTCGCGGTCTTGCGCGGGCGAACGTCGGCCGAGTGGGCTGCATCTCGCTTCGCCTAACGTTTCGCACGTGCAGTGAC
This sequence comes from Myxococcales bacterium, assembly GCA_023248735.1. Classification (GTDB taxonomy): domain Bacteria; phylum Myxococcota_A; class Polyangia; order Polyangiales; family Polyangiaceae; genus JAHFDX01. The sequence continues at coordinate 2,888 of JAHFDY010000105.1, read as the reverse complement.
GCGACCTTCGCTCGTCTCGATCTCAATGCCCGCGATGCGGCAGCGCCTGACGAGCTTGTCGCGGTCGACGCCTTCGGTCACAAGGAGCCCACCTTGCGGCGACGGGTGAACAAATAATTCAGCTGTCTGGCGACGCTCGAGCAAGAGTGAGCGCACGTTCTCATCGACGACCCATAGAAAGCCGCAAGCGGCGACCCATTGGGCGGTGCCAACCACGCGACCCGCGCTCGCGAGCACCTCGCGAAGGTTGTCGGGCAGCGGAGCGACCTCTGCGATTCGCTTCTCGAGGAGCCGCGAATCCGCTCCAGCGGCGATAGCGTTACCAAGCGTATGCCGGGACACGTGCAGGGTAAGTTGACCTTCGACGCTTCCGATTTCCACCGCTCCTGCAAGTGCAAGAACGGAAAGAAGTTTCGCGTCACTGCCGATGTGTAGCGCCTCATCAGTAAAGTAACTTGACGTTTCGCTTGCCCCCTTGTCACCGCGTAGCCACCCACGTCCCAGCGTCGACAATCGCACCAGCGGAGCGTCATCAAGCTCGGCGCGGCCAACGTCGACGACACCCAACGCGGGAAGCGTCTCGAGCACGATTCGCGACACAAGGTCTATGGGGTCGAGTGTCACATCATGGCCTGGGCTCGCCCCGATGCGCATGGACCATCGCGTGAGCAGGTGCCGCACCATTTGTAACTCGTTGAGACTCGAAATATATGCGGTGAGGGTGCCAAACGGCAGCCAGCGCTCGGCTCCAAGTTCTTCGAGGATCGCGAGCAACACGCGCTTGAGCTCGCGAAGCGGACTGAGTTCGCGCATCTCGGGTTGGTGGCGCAGCAGTTCGCGATCGCTTCGCGCCTCGTCCCAGAAAGTACCCGTGCGCCACGCTTCGAAGAGCAGTTTGCCCAACTGCCCCATCCTGAGTCCGTCCGGGCGAGCACGCAGCAGAGCGTCGTCCCACAGGCCCAAAGATCTTCCCACCGCGATGATCAAGCTCGCGTCTTCAGGCGTCCGACCAAAGCGCGTGGCAAGGCGCGCAACAAGAGTCTTCGGTGTTCCAATCTCCGCGCGCACTTCGATTTGCGCCTCGCGTGTTGCAAGAAGGCACGCCGCAAGAAATGGTGATGGGTCACTTGCGTAGCGTGCACGTCGAGGAAGTTCCTCATGGCTTTCGAGCTTGGCTACCGCCGCTCGTCGGCCTGCTTTGCGCGCTTGGCGCTCCTCAAACGCCACAATGTCGGCGACTTCGGTCGGAATGGCGTGCCTTCCATGAGGAAGTGCGAAAAGAAGGCCTCGACGTTCAAGCGAGTAGCTCAGGCCGCGACGCGACGCGCTTGCTCCAGTCGCGGTGCGCATGCGCAGTGGTTCACGCTCAAGTTCAAGGAGCTCAAGTGTGTCGACCTCCCCACCCATGCGCTCGACCGCGAGGAGCAACGCGTGCTCGCTTCGAGGAAGCTCACCCACGTGGTGCAGCAACATCTCTCGACTTCCGAGCACGGCCCACGCCGCCTCAAGCGATAACGCATAAGGTGCCTGCGCGGTGTGCCCCAGATAGTGGCTGGCGATAGCCGCGATAGCCTCTTGCGTCGTGCGCGCAAACAACGCGCGCATTCCGTGAAGGTCCTCACCAAGCCAGGGCTTGAGCTGTAGAAGAATGGGTGAGGGAATCCATAGTTCGTAACAGCCTTCAATCGGCTGCACGAAGAGGAGCCCGCTTTCGACCAGACCTTCGCTGTGTGCGGCAAGCTCCGCCGTCACAAGCAAGCCTCCGCTCGCGGCGACACGACACAGCAACTCGTTGGCTGCAGCTCCGAGCGAAGACGCGTCCTTTGCGAGCGACTGGGTGACTATTGCGCGCGCGACTTGCGAGGGTGCGTCAATTCGCTTGTTCGAATCGATCTTGACACGGGCGCTCTTGACCAATGCGTCGAACGTTCGGGGCGGCAGCGCTTTAAGCGCGTCAATGAGGCGAAGCGGTTCTCGTGTCGACCGCGGCTTGGGTACGGTAGGGGGCGTGGTCAAGAGATCTCCGCCACCATTTGGTGCACCTCGTCTCTGAAAGCAAATTGCGCGCACGTGATAGCGCGAAAGAAGCGTGCTTCTCGCTCAGAAGATTGGGACAAAGAGTGTATCCTTTGGGCGGTTGAGCTCGAAGAGTGATCCGCCAGTTCGCACGCGTATTCGACGGCAGGGCTCGCGCTCTTCGTGGGCCGGTTGGCCCGTGCTCGATTGGCCACACAGGCAGTTCCGCGTCGGCAAGGAGCTTGAGGCGTGTTCTGCCTGGACGGTCGACGAACGCGCCTCGGTCGATTCGGACGACGCGCTTTTCGTGGTCGGAGATGCGCTCGACGTTGCGGCGAAATTGCGTGGCAGGGGCTATGAGTCGAAGGTCAAGGTCGTTTACCTTGACCCGCCTTTTTTCTCAAAAGTGGACTACGTGCACGAAGCGCGGCTCGATGGCCATGCGAGCGGGCGGGTCGTGAGCACTGATGCATTCGCCGACAAGTGGGGCGGCAGTGATGTCACGGCGTATCTCGAAATGCTCGGCCCCCGGCTCGAAGTCGCGGCGCGCTTGCTTAGCAGAGACGGAACGATTTGGCTCCATCTCGACTACCGCGCCGCGTATTTCGCTCGGATGCTCCTTGACGAGATCATGGGCCCACGATCGTTCATAAACGAGATCGTCTGGAGGCGGGCGCCAAACCTCGGTCGTCAGGCGACGAGCAACCAGTTCGGCCGCACCCTCGACACAATCCTTGTCTACGGTGGACCGGACGCCGAACTCCTTCCGCCGACGCGACTTGAGCCGATCGAGGAATCGGCGATCCGCTTCGACGACGAGGGTCGTCCCTTCACAGCGGCTCCACGTGGCGATTACACGGACGCGTCAATCG
>JAHFDY010000104.1 GCA_023248735.1 Myxococcales bacterium | reverse complement strand
GGTCGATCCACTGGGTGACGGCATCGCGCGGCTCACTTCCATGCGGTCACCATGCCTGCAATGTACCGGACTTCCTCGTGTTTTCGAAAGCGCCTACTGCCGGCCGAAAGGAACCGATTGTGGCGTGTTTTGCAAAGCGCGGAGTCCTTGGGAGTAGTCATTTCTGGTGAGCAAGCGGCATTTTGATACCTTCTCGTTCATGAGTCCAAGAACGTTCATGGTTGCGACATTCGCGGCAATCGCCGGATGCACGTCGTCCTCTGGCAGCAAGGTTGACGCTTCAACGGACGGAGCCACCCAGGCCGACGCCGCCGCCACAAATACGGATGGATCCGTCACGCAGGGTGTGCACAAAATTGTCTTCGCTGCGGACTTCGATACCAACGGCGGCTGCAGGGATCACGGCACGAACGACCAATGCGATCTCTACACGGCCGAGCTTACGTTGAGCGATGGCAGTGTGAAGAACATCACGCGCGCCACCAACACCTCGGTGAGCGAATCTTACCCGGCGTGGAATCCAAACGGCAAGGTAGTTTACTACACCGTCTACAAAGATCAGCGCACCAAGGACCTTGGGTACGTCGACTTGACCACCAGCAAGGCGGCGACGTTTGTTGCGGGTGGGAGTTGGGCGGCGGTCAAGCCGGACGGTTCCACGTTGATCTACAACGAGGGCAAGACCTCGATGCTCATGAGTGCGCCGCTAACTGGCGGGGGGCTCACGCTCGGTACGCCCACGCCGCTCACCGGAGTGGCAAGTCAAGAAGACCCAGACTACTCGACCGACGGCCGCTACGTCGTCCTGCATGAGATCACGAAAGACCTTGGAGCCGTAGGTCAGGTTTTCGACACGCAGACCAAGAAGGCCTCAAGTTGGGAGCAAGAGAGTGGCCATTGCGGGTTCGGAATCGATTCGCTCATCACGCTCTGTGACAACTCAAAAGGTGGCGGCATTCAGAGCAAACTCTTCGCTGAGGGGAAGTTCGGCGCCGCCTCTCTCTTTCTACCCGACCTCAAGGCCAGTGCGATGAGCCCGTTCGACGCTGATTTTGCAACCTGTCCAGGTGTGAGTTTCAACTATCCGACCTTTTGCGGGGACGATAAGCACCTGCTTGTGAGCACGTCGTGTAACCAGGGTGGCGAAGTGACATTTTCGCGACTCTTCCTCATCGACCTCTCCGCTGCGGAGCCGGTCTATCGACCCATCGGGAAGGCGCTTGCGGAGGCGTACAAGGGTGCCGGCAAGAGTTCGTGGACCGTCTCCTGCTTGAGATGAGAACGCATGGCCTGACGGTGGCGTCGATGAGGCAGCTTCTTCGCTGAAGCCCTCATGAGAAAAAAATGGCAACCTTCCCGAACGTGAACCTACTTCCACCAGCCGATGTGCTCGACGTTGCGCGTCTCCACAAACGAATCGACGCGTGCAAGCGTGAGCCACAGCGATGGTCGGGTTCTGGAATCGAATGGATCGAGCTATCGCAGACGTTCGTTCGCTTTCGTACGGCGGGTCGTGGGGATACGACGGTCGTCATCGCGCTCGATCCACCGAATGTGATTGAGCAATGCGATCGCATTGTCTCCCTCCTTCAGGACGACTTTCGGGTCGTCGTTTTTGAGCAGCCCGGATTTTCGTTCTCGTACCCGAAGCCAGGCTTTCGATTTGAGGTCGCAGACTTCGAAGGATTTCTCGAAGAGTTCCTCATCGCTGTGGGCGGCAAGCAGTACATCCTGTCATTTCCGTGCACGACAACGTTCTACGGAATGACGGTCGCGGCCAAGCGATCTGACTTGGTCGAACGCGCGCTTTTCATGCAAGCCGCAAATTGGCGTGATCAACGTCGATGGTCCCGTATCGTTGCAGACGCGTTCACCTTCATGACGCTTCGTCTGCCCGGCGGACGGTTCATCATGAAGACGCCATACGTCGGTCAAGCGCTCGGGGTTGTGATCGAGAAGAACTTCGCTCCAAACACGGCGCCCTACGTGGTGTACCAAGGCCACAAGGACAAGAAGAAAACGGCTTCGTTCGTTGACCCCGAGCAGCGTGTCGTCGCCAACGGCGGTTGCAACCTGATGGAGTCTTACTACCAGCGTTTTTTTGACTCAGCGTTCACGCCGCAGGCGCTCGACCAGCCGGTGCATCTCGCGTGGGCCGTCGCGGACAGATCGCACATGTTCTCCAATCGGCAAGGACTCATGGCCTACTTTCGCGACGCCACGTATAGCGAGCACAAGCGATGCGGTCATCACTTCGACGTGGAGCAGCCTGAGCTGAACGCGAAGTTGATTCGCGAGCTCGCGTCGCGAAAGCGCAGTCGCTCGTAGCAAATCCCCGGGTTTGCTGACCGCGAGACATGATCCTCACATCAGGTTGACGGGCCTTCGAGGGTATCGACCAACGTCCGATAGATGTACTCGGTGCGATGGACGTACGTGTGATTTTCGAGGACCGCGCGCCGAAGTTCTTCGGCGATTTCGCGACGTTCTCTGTCGCGATTGAGATAGTACGCGACGCGCTCATTCAGCTGATCGACGCTGTGATACGTGATCGCATCAAAGCCGCTCCACACGTTCGCGAGATCCTCGCGGTGGTCGGTCAGCAAAAACGCGCCAGCAGCTGCGGCATCGAAGATGCGATTGTTGAGCGAGTGCTGCAGCTGGAACGCGCTGATGTTGAGATTAATCTTCGCTTTGCGATAGGTGGCCGGTAGACCCGCGTTGTAGTCGACGGGCCCCTCGTGAATCACTCGCGAACCGTCGTTCGTGCCCTTCGCGATTCCCGAAAATACGTGTGGCGTCGCAGTGGTCATCGCATTGATGTATGCAACGCGCTGGGCGGCGGTCCCTTCCGCGTGCAGCGAAAGGAAAAGAGCGATCCAATCATCGCTCGACCAATCAGGCACGAGTTCCTTAAGGCCTCCTGTGTTCTCCCGCACGACGAGATCGAGCACTGGCACGCTCGGATTGGCGATCTTCTCGCCCATCACGCGATCGATCACCTCGTTGACTCCAGCTGAGTGCTTCGAATGGCGCGTGGCGCGCAGTGCGTCTGTGCTCGCAATGCTGCCGACGAAGGCGACGTCGTATTCAGGTGGCGTCTCTTGTGCCGAAAAGAGGTTCGGATCGGTCGCAAGCATGATCGGAAAGGCGTTCTTGATGCCCAGCCGCTTGTACTCTTCGAGGTAGGCGCGATCCCAAATGAAATGGAAGTACGCGTCTGGATGTGCGGCGTACTCCTTCAGAATCTTCGGATGGCTGGTCAGAAACGGGCAATCGTAGTGGAGCAGAATCAGTGGAACCCCGATGCGTCGAAAGACTGGGTCTGTCTCGTTGGTCCAGACGATGCCATGGTGCGCGTAGCCCAACGCAAAGTCGGGCTGCCATTTGATCGCCCTCAGGAACTCGTCGCGAAGGAGTTCGCGGTTGTCATAGATCGTGATGGGCATCACTTCGAAGCCGAAGTGCTTGAGCGAGCGCTCGAACGCCGCCATGACGTGTGGGGCGATGACACCGCTCGATCGTGTTGTGCATACCCTTTGAGGCATTCGGAAGCACTCCTCTCACACTGCTGAAGGTCCCGTTCCGGAGCTCACCGCCCCACCCAATGGGAGAGCGCGGCGAGGGCTGCGAGCGGCGCAATATAGGCGGTGGCCCAAGCGAGACCCCAACCGATTGACCGATGAAGTGAGCCTTCGCATTCGTGGCGATCGTTGGCGACACGTGCAATGGCGCGCATGAAGAGGGCGTACATGAGAAAGAAGAAGAGTGGCAACGCGAATTCGACGAAAATCCACGCCGCGCCAAAGGCAACGGCGAGCGCGGCAACAACGACGATGCCAATGATGACGCCTTCGCCGTCGACGCCATTGCAGCCGTCGAGTGGGTTGCAGCCCGAGGTGCACCCGTCGAGCGGGTTCGAGGACGCCTTATTGCCCGTGCTGTCGACGGCCCGCGGACGGTTCCACGGGCTGAAGTAGACGAAGTCATCGCGAAGGCGGAAGCCGCGGAAGAGCAGGAATGTAAGAACCAGGGCGACAATGGCCCACCACGACACGAGGACGAGTTCCGCTTCTAACCAGCGCGGCAGATGAAGCGCGCTAGGCAGCATCACACCAGAGGCGGCGAAGCTTGCGAGTACGACGAGCGCGGTTGCCGTCGCGGAAATTTTTGGCGCTGCGGCCATGATGACGCGTCGTGCTCTTGTGCGATAAGCGCCTCCTCCTGCCGTTGGTTTTTGCTCTTCGTAGTCAATCGGTTCTCCTTCATCGCGGTTCTCGACGTTTGGGGTCGGTCCGATTCCCGCGAACGCGATGAGTCCTGAAATGGCGACGGCGAGCATCGCGCCGAAGACGAGTCCGAGGGCGAGTTCGTCCCACAAATGATAGTGGCGAGTTACAAATGCTCCACCGCCGAGGCTGAACCCAAGGAAGCTCACCGCAAGCGACCGGCGCCGCGCGACGCGTGTCGTTGCGTCGAAGGCACACCGTGCGCATGCCGCGCGTCCCTCGATGCGAAACCGAAAGCACTCGTCGCACACGCCCCGAGCACACGCGCAGCACGCCGCGACGGATGGCCTTTCGGAGTGGTTGAGGCAAGGCGAAGCAGGACGCATGAAATCGATAGTAAGACAAATCGATAGTAAGACGATCTGGCCTTATGGTGTCGAAGGAGCCTTGCCGGTGGCCCGTGGTGTGTGCTCATCATGTGGAAATCGATGCAAGAAGAATCCGTCTTCAAAAAGAACCTCGCGGCACTTTCGCAACGGTCTCCGCTCTTGGCGGCGCAGCTTGGAAAGTTGCCGGTCTCCGCTGACACATCCGTTGGCCTTGCTCCAAATCAGCAGGCCAACATGCTCTATCGCAACGTTGCTGTGCATTCCGACGATCCGGCCGGAGAGTCGGCCAATCTGCTTGCGACAGAGGTGCCGGCTGATGTGCGCACGTACCGGAGCGTCTTCTTCATCATCGGAATGGGTCTTGGCTATTTGCTTCGCCGCTCGTTCGTGACGACGGCGGCGCGCCTCGTCGTCTATGAGCCACTCATCGACGTATTGCGGCAGACGCTCGAGATCGTCGACTTGTCTGAAGAGCTCGCGTCCGAGCGTGTCAGCATCGTCAACGATATTTACCAAGTACGCAGCGCCTTCGAGGAAAACCTGCTGGACGTCAACGATTTCCGCGCGATGGTCCTGCCGAGCTACCAATCGATCGCGCCGCGGCAATTGAAGGCTGCCGTTGAGGCGTTCAGAACTGTCCTCGGTGAGAAGGACAAGCTCCAAGACATCATCGACGCATTTCACACACTTGCCTACAACAAGGTCAGCCACCCATCGACCGGAAGAGCGCCTCAATTCATGGGCATCGAAGTGTGGAAGATGCCGACCGACCTGTGGATGTATCAGGAGCTCATTTTCGAAACGAAGCCCGATCTCATTATCGAAACGGGCACGGCACTCGGAGGAAGTGGCCTCTACCTCGCATCGCTTTGCGACATGGTGAATTGTGGCAAGGTGGTGTCGATCGATATCGTCGCGCACCCAAACCGACCGACTCACCCGCGCCTCACGCACTTGATGGGTTCTTCAACGGCGCCTCACGTGGTCGATCAGATCAAGGCGATGATCGCGGATCCTTCTTGCAACAAAGTCATGGCGATTCTCGATTCCGATCACGCGCAGAAGCACGTCATTGAGGAACTCAGAATCTACGGCGAACTCGTCACCAAAGGTTGCTACCTCATCGTCGAAGACTCGAACGTCAACGGCCATCCGGTGAAGCCCGAGTTTGGTCCGGGTCCCAAAGAAGCCGTCGACGTCTACTTGCTCGAAAACCCAAACTATATGATCAACGCCTACTGCGAGCGGTTCCTGTTGAGTCAGAATCCCGAGGGATACCTGCTCCGCGTGAACTGAATCGCCGTCAGTGCGGTGAGGTCCCGATTGCGCACCTACGGGCAGAACGCGAAGAACCCATCGTTCGCCGTGATGTCCGACGTTGCACCTGGCAGTCCGATCGGCGAGCTGTCGCAAACGTGTCCCGTCCACGTGGGGAAGCTCGCGGCCGTGAGGTCAATGACGACACGCTTGGTGTAAACAGAGGCGACCGCCGGAAATGAGCGAGGACCGCCGAGGGCCTCGAAGTCACCGCCTTCAACACCACCCATGACGCTCACGGTACCGGGGTTCCCGATCGCGTTGCGTGGCACGGTCGCTAGGAACTTGTTTCCCGAGAGGCTGATGAATGTGGTGCCACCAATTGCAATCCAATTGGCGCCGTCCCAACCCACAAGGCCGCGGCTCGAGTTGTCGCCGTTCGTCCACACGACGTACTTGATGCTGCCAAAGCCGTGCGTTGCAGTTGAAGCGAGGGCTCCGGCGCCGGACGGCAATGTGATCGAAGGAAAGCCTGCGCCACCTACCGCGGTGATGTTGGGTGCGGAACCCGAGATGTAAAAGTAGCCGTACTCGGCGGAGTGGTTCCACAGATTGTCGACCTGCCCGCCGGCAGGGACCGATGCGATGCCCAGATAGAGATTCGAGGCGTCGAACGAGACGCGGCCAAGAACGCCATCGGTCGCGGACACCGCGCTCCATTGGTTCTCGCTGACGACAAATTCGCCCGCGGCGCCGGTTGCTGTCGCGAGCGTGACGGTTCTCGAATAGGGCGCAAGCCCGATGGCGTTGTACGTGGTCGTTGCATCTTCAAGGCCCGGCTTGCACATGCGGATGAACATGGTGCCGTCCCGCGTCGCGTAGGCGCGGTAGTTTGGGTCGGTGTTCGTACCACCCGCCGAGACAGCGTTTAGGCAATAGTACGTCGAGCCGGCGATTGGAGCCGTGCATCCAGCGCCTGGCATCGCCGTCTGTGAAAAGCACGCGACAAGACTTTGATCGCGCGTTCGCGTGGCGTTGGGGACGACGGTCGTATCGGCAAAGAGTTTGATGGCTCTTTGCTTGTTGCCCTCGACCGAGACGTCGCCAAACGTCGTGTTGAGGGTCGAGACCATGACGCCATAGGACGAGGAACGTTCGATTGACGCGTTCGTGTTGAGACCCGACGAACAGGTAAGCGCCCTGACAGTCAATACACCTGACGACGGCGTCGGCGTGATGAGTGCTGAGGGGTTGCCTCCAGCGGTGTCGATCACCGTGCCGGCTGTGCAGGTGAGGTTGCCGCCAGCGAACGAACCGCACACTGGAGTGGTGGTGCCATCTGTCGTGTAGCAAATGCCCACACCTGCCGCGGCAGCTCCGGTCTCACTGGTTACACTGGCGATCGTGACGTCAAAGTAGTCATGATACTTGCCTAATGCGTTCTTGTCCGGAGCGGCGAAGTTTGTGCGCTGCGAGAGCGTGAACGTGGGCTGTGAGGCAATCGTGGTCGTATAGGTCGTCGTGGCGATGTCCGAATCAGCAAAGCCAGTTGCGCACGCACGTACCTTTACGACGCGGGGCACGCTCGTGATGGACGCCGTCGTAGGTGACACCCAACACACGGGGTCGGCTGCTGCGCCAACTCCGTTTTCGATCGCAAACGTTGCGTACGTGGGTGTTGCGCTGACCTGGATCGCACTCGCGCCAGCAACGCCTGGATTGTTGCCCGTAATCGTAGCTTGGTATCCGGTGCTGAACGGAAGTCCTGGCGCAGCAGGCAAGATCGGTGTTGCGACTTTGAACGTATAGCTGGTCGTCGCAACGGGTGACTGTGGATACCCCGGACGGCATGCGCGCGCCTTCATGACGCGAGGGCTGCCGCCGAAGTTGGCACTCTCGCTGACGCCGGTTTCTGCGTTCAACGAGATCTGTTGCCCTGAGGTACAGGAGCCGTTCCCTGCACACTCGGGATCGGTTCCGTTGTCGCTCCAGCAAATGAAAATGTTCGCGATATCGGGGCGTGAGAAATACACTTTGGAGAGCTTGGGTGCCACCGGTGCCGCTCCGCTCGGTGCGTCGGGAGCGCGCACTGTATCGAACGCGGCGTCGTAGGTGCCCGATGGAGGCGAGATCACCGGCGCTGCGAGCCCACCAGGTGCGGAGAACGTGACCGTAGTTTCGGCCGAGTTGTCGAGGTTCGGCGAGCACGCGACGAATTTGAAGATGCTGCCAGCGGAGGAGTGGGCAGGTGTGATGGTGTTTACGTCGATATTTGCGGTCACACCTGCAGTAATGGCGGCGAGCACGGTTGGCGAAGTTGCGGTGGCGCCGCACAAGGTCGGGACTGTCGGGCTCGTGCCGTTGGTCGTGTAGTAGACGCTTCCCGCGATCGTCGTGTCGGTCGCAGACGCCGGCGCCGTTTGCAACACAAGCAATTGAATGTTGTTGCCGGCTCCGATTGACACGATCGATCCTGACGTCGGGTTCGATCCGCCGCGAAGCTGAAAGCTGTAGCTCCCGGTAAGAACGGCCGAGTCGATCGTGTCGGGTTTGCAAGCGATGATGCGAAGGTTGCGGGGGCTGCTGTTGTTCGACAACGCCGGACCTGCGGCGGACGTCGCGGTGCCCGCAGTGCAGGTCGTTTTGGTCCCGCCACAAGTGGGCGTCGTGATGCCGTCCGTGGTGTAACAAAATGTTCCGGCGAGAGGATTCGCGCCGAGCGTCGACGCACTGATTTCGCTGTTGTCAAAACTCGGTGTGAGCGGTGAGTTGATGACGCCGAAGTAGGGCGTCGAAGTCGCGAGCTTTGCCGTCAGCCTCACGTCGAAATCCGCTGCGATGACGGCGCTCATATTGTAACCGGGCCTGCATGATCGAAATTTGAACCTCGCATTCCGGCGTAGCCCGGTGGCGGCACCCGTCGCGTCGATTGCCTTCGCGATGTTCCACGGGAAGGAGCCCGCCGGCACCGCGGTCGTTCCAGCCGCAGCGGCGCAACTGCCCGCGAGCGCGACGTTTGGATCAGCGGGCAAGGTCGTGTCGGTTTTGAATGTGTAGAGGAGCACTGCGTTCGTCGTGATCGGATTTGCGAAAACGACGGTGTCGAAAAGCACGGAGCCTGACGTTGTGATCGATGGCGACGCTGCTCGAAACGTGTAATCGCCCGAGGTCACGACAGAATCGACACTGCCGGCTTTGCAGGCGATCGCCTTGAGCGTCTTGTTCGTATCGAGCACGGGGGCCGTTGTTGAAACAAAACGCGTCGACGTGCCGCTGCAGATCTGGTCGATCGGTTTGGTTGTGTCGCACGTAGGCCCGGTGCCATCGATGGTGTAGCAAACTGTCGCATCGGTCGTTGCGGTCGCAATTCCGATGGTTTGCGCGCTCGTGTACTCGCCAGGCGACGGAGTGAATGATGGCGGCGCGGTTGTGCCGATGGGCACTTCAATCTTGTACTGCTCGATGGCGGGCAGCGAATCGCCCTTGTTTGCCACCGCAGTGATCGCGATGACCATCGTGCTCGTCGAAACGGTGAAGGGGCCCGCGTAAACGGTGCCGGTCGTCTTTGTGGGCAAGAGCCCGTTTGTCGTGAAGAGCAGAATGCCCTTCGCCTCGGTCGTTGTAAGTGTCACCTTTTGGGACGTCGTGTAGGTGCCACCGGAGGGGCTTATCGTTGGCGTTGCGGCGACGGGTTCGTTCCCTTCAATCGTGTAAGTGGCCGAGTTGACGATTGATGGTTCGTAACCAGGTGCGATCGCAATTGCTCGGACGGTAGTCGTCCGAGTGACGATGATCGGGGTCGTGTACGCTTGGCTGAACTTGCTCGGCGTGTTGCCATCGAGCGTGTAGTACGTCGCCGCGCCCGGCGTTGCGCTCGATAGCGCTACGGTTTGTGTCATCGCATAGAACCCACCCGGCACACTGAAAACGGGCGCGTCGGTGGTCTGGTTTTCGTCAGCAGCGTCAGCGACGGTGCTTGCCTCAACGATGGCATCGGCGACGGCGTCAGCGAGAGACTCCGCATCAGCGCGCGCGTCGGTGTGGCTCTCGACGCCGCTATCGGTTACGGGGATTGACCCCGAGTCGCTGCAGCTTGAGACCACGAGCATCAGGCCAACAAGAGTCGCTCGCATTCTGAGCCGGAGCGCGAAGGTTCCCGGTGTCACTGTCTATCCTCCCGTGTCACGCCACCCCACACGCGAGGGTAACACCCTCTCACGGATGACCTGAAACTTGCGTGCGCGGTAAGACACAGGCGTACTGGTGTGGAGGGGCTATCGTGAGTGCAAATCGGCTGGTTCTATTTGCGCCTGGTGCGGGCGCGCCCTCGGATTCGGCGTGGATGGCGTCGTGGGCGGGATACCTTTCGGTGCTGGGTCGCGTAGTGCGTTTCAACTATCGCTACATGGAGGCACGTCAGAAGCGGCCCGACCCGCATGCCGTTCTTATCGACGCGCATCGCGAAGCACTTGCGCACGCATCGCGTGAACAACACGGATCGATCGTGCTGGCGGGAAAATCAATGGGGAGTCGCATCGCTTGCCACCTTGCGCTCGAGGTGTCGGTTTCTGGGCTTGTGTGTCTCGGCTATCCGCTGCGTGGCCAAAACGGCAAGTTGCGTGACGAAGTTCTCATCGCGTTGCGGACGCCGATCATGTTTGTCCAAGGGACGCGCGATTCGTTGTGTCCGCTCGATGAACTCGAAGCCGTGCGCAAGAAGATGGTGGCTCCAAGTGTGTTGCACGTCGTTGAAGAGGGCGACCACTCGCTTTCGGTGTCGAAGACGTGGCTCAAGCGCAACGCGACATCGCAAGCTTTGGTTGACGGGAAGGTTCTTGAGGCGATTCGAGCGTTCGTCGTCACACTTTCGGAGGTTCACTCGACTGCCAGGTCATGAAGCTCGCGGTCTTGTCCCTCCTCGTTAGCACTACAGTCACTGGCTCAGCCTTTGCCCACGCTGAGTCCGCTTCCGCCTACAATTTGGGGGCCGATATTGATTCGCGTAAGACAAGCCTCCGCAGCCAGTTGGGTCAGAAGACCAGGTTCGAAGTTGTCGACGATGTCTTTCTTCTCGCGTCGCCCTCCGGGTCGGTCGGCGCAGCTTCGATTGCCAAACGAGCACTCGCGGCGTACTTCAACGGGCGCTTCAAGACGAAGCCGTCGCGCGCCGTTGCGGTGCTGTTGTTCGACTCGGCAGGTCCTTACAACGCTTACTGCAGAGCGCATGGCGAGAAGAAGGAATGCGTCTCTCCGTTTGGCTACTACGGGTACATCGACCGAACGATTGTGATGAACTCTGGTCCAGGCATCGGCACGCTGACCCACGAGCTCGTCCACCCGCTCGTCGAGAGTGGCTTCCCAAGCGCGCCCACGTGGATCAATGAGGGAATTGCATCGCTTTTTGAAGGTTTCACGCTCCCGAAACCTGGCGAAATTCGCGGAGTCAAAAATTGGAGGCACCCTGCGCTCCTCTCCGCGTTCAATTCGAAGCGCTCATTGATGTACGCGAGCATACCTGTGCTCTTTGGACTGAGCGACGAAGAGTTCCGTGGTGAACGTGAAGGCTTGAACTACGCAACCGCACGCTACTTCTGTCAGTGGATGGATGCGCAAGACAAGCTCTGGCCATTTTATCAAGCGTGGCGGGATGACTTTGTGAACGACCCCACCGGAGAGAAGGCGTTTGAGAAGACGATGGGTAAGAGCACGACGGGGGCCAACGCATCGTGGGCGTCGTGGGTCAAGCGACTGTGATTTCTAAAAGTGTATTTTCGTGGTTACTTTTTGTCGCGAGCGATGCAAACGCGACAGACCTGGCTCCGTCGCGCGTGCTGCCGATCGCCGATCGCGAGCAAGCGCCGGAGTCGCCGCCATCGGGTTGGTGTGGTGAGACCGCGATCCAAGAGGCGTTGCTATACTTCGGAGTGACGCTCTCGCAAAAGTCGATTCACGACGCCGGCAATGCGAAGCACCCGGATCTCTATTCCACCGAGATTCCGACAGCGCTTCGGAACCTGCACGTACGGTTTACAATGTACGCTCCGAAGACGCGTGGCTTTGCGTCGTACACGAAGTGGGTGAGGGCGGCGATCGACCAAGGTGATCCCGTGCTTGCGGGCGTTAAGATTCTGCCGACAGAGCATCCGACCTGGGGGCTCGACCACTTCGTCTTGATTGTGGGCTACGGCCCGAACGGACTCCTCGTCAACACGACGTGGGGCCGGCAGGAATGGGTCGACGACAAGGCCTCGAGTGGGGTCTCGTTCAGGGGCGCGTTTTTCGCGATTCGCATTCACAAGTAGCGAATTGCCGCCCCGGATCGTCGCACAATGAGGCGACCTTGCGTGGTACGACGTCGGCGTGGAGTATAGCCGCGGCGAGTCCCGATCATGATGTCGTCGCCTTACGTCAGCGACCCAGGGGGCGCATTTGCGATCGCGCAGGCGGCACTTGGAGCGACGTGCGGTGCGGTTGCGCTCGTCCACGTCAAGCCGAGGCTCGCGGGACTCTTTTTTGCGCTCGCTGTTGGTTGCGCGACGCTCGATTCTGTTGCCGCGCCATGGCTGCTTCTGCACGGGTTTCATCACGTGCCGCTGCACGCAGGCGAGCGCCTTTGGGTGGCGTCGCTCTTGATGGGTTTTGGTGCGCTCCTCACGCGTCGCGTTTTGGTGATGGTGACCGCACTTGTTTTGGGCATCGCTCTCCGATTCGCGAGCAAGTACTTTACAGATTTCGATTTCGAGTTGACCTCGCTGCATGCGATGGCCGTCGCAGGCGTGCTTGCGTTGACGGTTGCGCGATCGCCTCAGGTGAACGCTTATCGTCAAAAGGCGTCGCTTTTCGCAACCAGCTACCTCGCCGACGACATGTTCTCGTTCGTGCTTCCTACGTGCGTTGCAATCGTCGTGAGTGTGCTCGTGCATCGGCGATTGACGATGAGTGGCGACGAATGGGCGTACACATTTCAGGCTGCGGTCTTCGCGAAAGGTCGGGCCTATGGGCAGGTGCCGGACTGCTATGCCTCCCTTCGCGCCTATTGGGTCTTTGCGCATGAGGGCCGCCTGTTTGCCCAATACACGCCAGGGTGGCCCTACTTCATGGCGCCGTTTGTCTTACTGCGGATGCCGTGGATGGCGGGACCATTCGCGCTTGGCCTTCTCGCTCTTGGTGCGGCGCATTGCTCACGGCGCGCGGTTCGTGGTTACGGTCGCACTGCGATCCGCGTTGCGGGACACGCCGGTGCGCTCAGCGCCACGCTCGGCGCCGGTCTGATGCTCAACGCAGGTTCAAGGTTTCCACACGTGTTCGTCGCAGCACTCTTCGTTTGGGGCCTGCTCGCGCTGCTTCGAGTTGCTGACGGCGACCGCACTGTCTGGCCACTGGCGCTCGGTTGTATCGTCGCTTGGCTCCCTGCGACGCGGCCAAGCGACGGTCTTGCGCTGTGCGTCGGCCTCGCGGGGTACTACTTGATCGCGCTTTTCAGCGGACGCGTGACGTTCCGACAAGTGCTTCTCACGGCGTTCTCATTCGCTGGGGTAGCGTGCCTCACGCTCGTCATTCTTCGTCTTCAGATCGGCGTCTGGTTTCGCACGGGCTACTGGCTGAGCGAATCCCTCTACGGCTACCGAATGGGGGCAATGAGTGTTCCGAAGCCGCATCAATTCAAGTGGGGGATGCCGCTAGGCGCCGGAGCGTACAATTGGTGGCCCGCAGCTCCGGCGATTGGTGTCATGGGCCTCGTTTGGATGCGCAAGAGCGCGCGCGCGATGCGCTGGATCCTGATCACTTCGGGGCTTTCGCTTGTCGCATTTTACACGATGATCGAGGCGGGTCGTGGAAGCGATCGCGGATTTGGGCCGCGGTACGTCCTGCCCGTCATCGTTCCAATGGCGTTAGGCGGAGGCGTTTTTTTCGGCCGCCTGACTGAATTTCTCCGTCGTGCGTCCACACGGTGGCCGTCTTCGGTGGCGCTTGGGCTCGCTGTAACGAGCGCGCTGGTTGGCACGTGTCTGCTGGCAAGACGAATCTATCCGGAAGGGCGTGCGGATGTGACGCTGAACAATCACCTGCCGCTGGCTCTTCACGCGAGCGACTTGCACCGAGCGGTCGTCGTCGCCGGTTACGGCGTGAACTTCACGGACCTCATGGACCTGCCGGAGAACTATCCGCTCGACCTTTATCCAAATCCCGATCGCGTCATCGCAACCGATCGTGGGCCTCTGGAGCTCAAGTGTTTGCGAGACCGATTCCCAACGTACAAATTCTATCGTGCTGTGCCGAGCGAGCCTGTCACTTTTGCACCTATCGATTGATGGGCGCGTGCTTGGCGATGCCGAAGATCTGTCCACCGCTCAGCGATGAGTTCAAATAATAGAGAGGCTTGAGGCTCTTCCCGAAGAGCGTGTATCCGAAGCTCAACGCGTCAGCCATGAAGCTGCGCGTCTGCACTTTTTTCTGTTCGCTCGGGCGAGGCGCTGAGGTCAGCAGCGACGCCACGCCTACCGCCAACCGATAGAGCGAGTGAAATGGGAACCCCCAAGCAAACGCTCGTTCGACGTCGAGCTCTGCGCCACGGAGCAACGTCGTGAGAGAGTCGGCTGTGTAACTTCGGAGGTGACCAATCGAAACATCAAAGCGAGTGAGGCGGCCGCCTGGCACCGTCACGATGGCAACTCCCGATGCAGCGAGCAACTTGGTGAGGTGGGAAGCGGCGAGTCGATCGTTGTCGATGTGTTCGAGAACCTCGGAGCAAACCACAAGATCAAATTGCGTCAGACGCGCCTGGTACTCGAGCTCGAAGGCCGGGTGTGTCAGGTTCAATTCAAAGAGCTCGAAGGTCGGGTTTTTCTCTCGACTGATGACCAGCGATTGTTCGGAGACATCGGCGCCAAAAATGGCTGCGCCTGGAAATACGCCGCTGAGTTCGCGCAAGAGTTCTCCCCTGCCGCAGCCCACGTCGAGAATGCGTCGGGCATTTGGCGCGTGTTTTTGCGCGAGCTCGACAATCATCCTTCGACGATGAAAAGCCGCCGGGCTCACCGCGTCGAGGTGGCCATAGTTGCGCCACATCTCATCGTAAAATGCCTTTGCGTCCACGTCGGCAGGTGCGCCGGCCGTGGGCCCGATCGGCGTTTCGACGACTTTCGCTGCCTTCTTCGATGCAGCGCCGTTGGTCGAACTGCGCAAGACGGACACCTTTTCGCCTGACATCGATTCAAGAGACTCGTGCATTGGTTTCGCTTTCTGCCTTCGTGCCACGGCCACGAGGTAGCACACGTTTGGGCTTTCTCGTAGCCTCGGATCGGGCCAGGATGGGCCCAGGTCAGCCTCGCCGCTGCGGTTTCTCCGCGATCACCAGAAACCCAAGCGCTTCGGTCCGATCGGGCAGCGCCGAATCGAGCAACCTCGCACCCAGTGAAATTGCGCCCATCGTGGGCACGACCCACGGGAGCGTCCACCATCTTGGCGGCCGCGCTTGCACCGCTTCGTGCGACAGCTTGCCCATTGATTGTGCAACGCCCCCAATCCGGGCGATTTCGAGGCCAAGGTAGGAGTTGAGTTTGTGCCCGATGAGGCTCCAGAGGCTTCCTTGCTGCTGCATCTCGATCACGGTGAGGCCAGCATCTGTGCAAAGTTGCCTCAATCCGTGGGGGCTGTACCGAAAGTAGTCGTGTGGCTCCTCGTGCAGGCGAAAACTAAATGGTGCCGTGAGGATGAGGATGCCGTCCGGTTTGAGGACACGTCCCATTTCGACGACCAGAGCCGCTGGATGCGGCGTGTGTTCGAGCACTTGCACGCTGAGGACGGTGTCGAAGGTGTCGTCGGCGAACGGAAGCCTGTCGCCGTCGTAGAGCACATCGGGCCGGTTTGTGGAGTGCTCGGCTGCGGTCACTTCGAACGTGGACTCGTGCTCTACACCGACGTACTCGGCTACATAAGGACGGAAGATCGGCTCATACGGCTTCGAGCCGCAGCCAACGTCGAGCAGGCGGCCCCGCGCTCGAGGCGCGACCCCTCGAAGCGATTGCACCGTGAGCGACCATTGAAGATCGATCCAATCGGACGCGCCGCGTGCGCTCTTTCCGACCCAAGGAACCTCGAGCGCGCGTGGCAGCCACTTTCGAGCGGAGCTGTTGGGGCGCGACATGGGGGTAAGCAGCAGACTCGGAAGGCTGTTCGCTGTCAAGAGCACCCACCCGCTTGCACCCGCTTGCACCCGCTTGCACCCGCCGGGGACCCGCTTGGGGGGAAGCCGAGAGTGACGACGGGCCCGTTCCTTCGCAAGGAGCTACGGCAACTCTGCGAGAAGCACGGGATCTGGACCATCGATGCGACGAGGGACCTGTCCCTTCACCTCACGAGCCCGAAATGAGCCCGTGTATTGCTCGACGCCAATGCGGTGGTAGGCCGAGCATGACGTCGCATAGATGAACCCCTTGCGCCACACGTTGCTCGGCAAGGGCGGTCCACCCGAACACTGGCGCTCAAGGGCATCGGGCGGAATCAGAGACCATCGCTTCTTCGCGGTGACCGTTGCGCGAATGTCGAAATAGGCGTTGCTCTCGAGTGGTCCGCCCGCAACGAACCACGCCTCAATCATGGGGTGGACGCTCTTTGTAACGCGCGCGCCGATGAGCTCAATGCTCTCGGAGTAAGAGGCGTGAGAGTCGCGAGGCAACTCGCGCTCGATTCGTTCGCGGAGCAACTGCGCCCTCTTGCCGTCTTTCAGAAAGACGGCGACGTTGTGGGCGATCCGCACTTCGTCGAGATCGTTTGGTTCGCCCTCGGGTGGCTTTGGGCTGTCGCCTAGGTGAATTTGCCATTCCCAAGTGACGTATTCGCTCGACCGAATGGAGAGGACCGGTTCGAACGGATGGGTCACGAGTCGCTCGAGAACATTGGGCTCACGCGATGCAAACCGATAACCGGAAATGGGTCCTGGCCCGCGCACCAAGTCGATGATCACCACATCGCCGATAAACATGGGCGCGCCGCGTCGTCTGAGTTCCTGTAACGAAGGGAGCCCCATGTTGGATGTTCGCGAGATCCAATAGGGCGTTGGCGTCATGTGTGGCCCAAGGCTCGGTGGCAGGGGCGCATTGTAGTGCATGCGACCGAGTGCCCATGCAGTGTGCCAACCGGCGATCGAGGTTGAGTCGAAGATCATCTGCTGCGACTCCGAAATGTTCGGCGCAATCCACCGCAACGCGTGGACCATGTCGAGGTCATCACGAATGAAG